>JAYVCG010000380.1:0-3507 GCA_043750075.1 Acetobacteraceae bacterium
CGGCCATGTCACCGGCTATGTCGATCTCATGAGCGAGCGGGCCTACCGTTACCGCAAGGGCCAGGCGTCGGAACTGATCCGCATCCCCGACGCCCTGCGCGCCGAGGAAGCGGCCGGACGCGGACGCCTCGTGGAAACGCTGGCGGATCATGACGACGCGCTGCTGGAAAAGATTCTGGAAGATATCAATCCGACCCCGGAAGAACTGTATCTCGACATGCGCAAGGACCTGCTGGCCGGTGCGGTGAGCGAGGTGCTGTTGGGCGCCGGGGAGGCCAGCCATGGCGTGCGGCGCCTGTGGAAAGCGTTGCGCCACGAAACCCCCACCGCCGCCGAGACCCTCGCCCGCAAGGGCATCGACGCGGAAGGACCGGCGCTGGCGCAGGTGTTCCGCACGGAATACGCGGGCCACACCGGAAAACTCTCCCATGCCCGTGTCTGGCGGGGCGAAATCCGCGAAGGCATGACGCTTGGCGGGGTCAGGCTTGGCGGCATCCACCATTGCCTTAACGGCGAACTCTCGAAATCCCCCCTCGCCGTCGCCGGCGACATCGTCGCCCTGGGCCGGCTGGAGGGCGTGGCGACCGGCATGACCATCGCGCCCGGAGCGGTGGCGGACCCATTGCCGTTTCCGGCGCCACCCACACCGGTTTACGCCCTGGCGGTCACCACCGCCGATCGCAAGGACGATGTCCGGTTGTCCGAAGCATTGCGCAAACTGGCCGAGGAAGATGCCTCGCTCACCATCACCCAGGACCAGGAAACCGGCGAAACCGTCATGCACGGGCAGGGAGAGATGCATCTCCTGAACGCGATCGAGCACATGGCGAGGCATTATAACCTTAAAATGACCACGCGCCGTCCGGCCATCGCTTACCGCGAAACGATCCGCCGCGCGGTGCATGAACACGGCAGGCTCAAGCGGCAGACCGGGGGGCATGGCCAGTTCGCGGATGTGAAGATCGACATCACCCCGCGGGAGCGTGGCGCCGGGTTCGTTTTTGTCGATAAGATCGTGGGTGGCGCGGTGCCGCGTAATTTCATCCCCGCGGTGGGCGAGGCCGCCGGGGAAGCGGCGCGCAAGGGTCCGCTTGGCCATCCCGTGGTGGATATCGAGGTCAGGCTGGTGGATGGCGGCTTTCACGCCGTTGATAGCTCCGACATGGCGTTTCGCACCGCCACGCACATCGCCATGCGGGAGGGACTGGCCAAGGCCGATCCGGTGTTGCTGGAACCCATCGATCGCGTGACGATCAGCGTACCGAACGATCATACCGCGCGGGCGCAACGGTTACTGACCGGAAGGCGCGGTCAGATCCTTGGGTTTTCGGAACGTCCAGACTGGGCCGGCTGGGATGATGTCGAGGCTTTGGTGCCGGAGGCGGAACTGCATGATCTGATCATTGATTTGCGTTCGCAGACGCAAGGACTGGGCACGTTCCGGCGGCGATTCGATCATCTGGCGGAAGCGCGGGTGCCGGCGAAAGTGTGAAGGAAGGCCGGGGCGCTGCCCAGCGCCCCTGGACCTCATCCAGGGTGCCCCCAATGGAGGGTTTCCAAAGGCGAGCCTTTGGTGGAGGTCCAGGAGGCAAAGCCTGTCATGCGAAGCATGCCAAAGGCATGACGCGGGTTTCAGGGCAGCGCCGTGCTCTTTTTCCTTCAGGCCATCGCCCTGAAGTTCACCCGACGAAGGCGCCGCCGTTCACGTCGAGAATGGCGCCCGACATGTAGCTCGCCGCCGGACTGCACAGAAACGCGATCGGCCAGGCGATTTCCTCCGGCCGCCCAATGCGTTTCAGCGGCAACCCTGGACCTGTGTTGTTGCCGCGGGTCATCGGTGTCTCGACCGGGCCGGGGGCCACCGCGTTGACCATCACGCCCTGCGTCACACCATGCCGCGAGGTCCATTTCACCAGCGCATGCACCGCGCCCTTGGAAGCGGAATAATCCGGTGGCGTGTTCAACGAAGTGCCGCCGGTCTTGCCCGCCACCGAGCCAACCAGCACGACATGCCCGCCACCATGCGCCGCCATGTGATCGATGGCGCGAATGGTGATTTCCAGCGGCACCCGCACATTGATGTCCATCACACGATGAAACCGTTCCTTCCAGTCCACGTCGTTACGCCAGTCGCGTCCGGCGAGAATCCCGGCGCAATGCGCCACCGCGTTCAGGGCCGCGCCCTCGAACAGGCTGTTCAGGAACGCGTCGTCGGTCAGATCGCCCATGCGGGCGGTGCAGACGGCGCCGGATGCCTCGACTTCGGCGGTGATGGCGTCGAGCGGCGCGCGATCCACCAGCACCAGTTCCGCGCCCAGTTGCGCCAGGACCAGCGCGGTGGCGCGGCCGATGCCGCTGGCGGCGCCGGTCACCAGCGCGCGCCGGCCGCGCATGTCGATGGGGGAGGGAAGGGAGAGCGAGGTCATTGGCGTTTCCTTCGGTTTCACGCAGTCTGCCAGGGTCGATCGCGGGAGGAAACACGATGACCCTACGTTTGCGCCAGATCTGTCTGGTGGCGCCGCATCTGGAACCCTCGGTGTCCACCCTCTGCGGCGTGCTTGGCACCGTGGTGTTCCACATGGACCCGAATGTCGGGAAATACGGCCTGGTCAACACGCTGATGCCGTTCGGCAACACGTTCCTGGAAGTGGTGGCGCCGACGGAGGAAGGCACCGCGGCGGGCCGTTACCTGGAGCGCCGCGGCGGAGAAGGCGGGTACATGGTCATCCTCGATTGTGACGATATCGAACCATGGTGCGCGCATTTGCCGGAAGTGGGTGTCCGGGTCGCCAGCGATTTGAGTTATCCGGGGGAATATCGCGGGCTGCAACTGCATCCGCGCGACACCGGAGGAACGTTACTGGAAATCAATCATTCTCATGCCGGTGCCTGGGAGGGGCCGTATCATCCGGCCGGTCCGCGCTGGAAGGGTGTGACCGGCGTGGAGGCTGAGGAGGGGATCGCCGCGGCGGAACTGCAATCGGACGATCCCGCCGGGCTCGCCGCGCGCTGGTCCGTGATCTTGCGGCGTCCGGCGCGCGAGGTGGATGGGGTGCTGACGATGGATCTCGACATTGGCACGCTGCGTTTTGTCCGCGCGCGTGATGGCAGGGGAGAGGGGCTGGGCGGGATCGATGTGAAGGTGCCGCGGCATGAACGGGTGTGGCTGGCGGCGCGGCACAAGGAGGTGGAGACGGAGGGGGATGTGTTGATGCTGTGCGGGACGCGCGTGCGGCTGGTGTAATACCAACCCGCTTAAAGGCTGACCGCTGCCCTTCCCCGTCATCCCCCGGTCGAGCCGGGGGATGACGGCATGGATCAATGTTTAAGCGGATTGATGTAAGGCCACCAAGGGGCAGCGCCCCGGCCTTGCTGACCCTTTGTCCGAACACGATGTCCCTACTGGCCCACGTCATTTAAAATGATGGTTTCTCGTGATTTTCTGATACGCTCATTCCCTCTTACCGGGAAGCGAGACATGTCAAAGGTCGGGCGCACGAAGAAATA
>JAYVCG010000381.1:0-7222 GCA_043750075.1 Acetobacteraceae bacterium
ACCGCTTTTCCGCCCGTGTCCAGGCGCTGGCGGGGTCGCACGATCTGCTGGTGCGGGATGACTGGCAGGGCGCGTCGCTGGGGGAACTCGTGCGGTCCCAGCTTGGCCAGTACACCGACCTTGTTGGCTCGCAGATCGAACTGTCCGGCGAGGAGCTGCACATCGTGCCCGACGCGGCCCAGAATATTGGGATGGCGTTGCATGAGCTGGCGACGAACGCGGCGAAATACGGCGCGCTGTCGCGGCCCGCGGGCAAGGTGCGTATTTTCTGGTCCGTGGCGCCTGGTCCGGATGGGGCGCCGGCCTGTCACCTCACATGGGAGGAATCCGGTGGTCCGCCGGTCGAACGCCCGTCCCGCCGCGGTTTTGGCCGTGTGGTGATCGAGCGCACCGTGGCGCGCGCGGTGGGGGGGAAGGTGCGGCTCGATTTCGCCCCCGCCGGTGTGCGGTGGAGCATGGTGTTCCCCACCACCTGCCTGCTCGCGCGGTGAGGCGGCGGCCCGTTCATTCACAAGCCAGTGCCCGCCGCGAACCAGCCTGTCTTGTATCACATCAAAGGAAGCCGCGCTTTCCTGGACATCGCGGGCCGGTTCAGGATGCCGCCGTGACGGGAGCGATGGCGGGCCGCCGCGTGTGCCGCATCCGGCGGCGGGCGCAGGGCGGCGCGGGCGGGGATGCTTTCCACGATTGAGGGCGCGCGGCGGAACCAAACAGACACTCTCGCGTTAAGTGTTCGTATATGATTGCTGATCCTGTTTTCGTGGATCGAATGTCCTGATTGAAATGCGCTGCACTGTCACTGAAGACGGGCGGCGAAGATCAGAGGGACAACGATACAGATACAGAAAGAAATCATGTGCGCACGACATGGCCAGTCACATCATCAAGAACAGAAATTCATGATGATAACGCGCGGCGCCGTGAAGAAATTTCCCGCGCCGCGGCAGGGGCGGGTCCAGACCGGATACCGGCATCGTGAGCAGTGTTCTGAAACACCAGGAGAGACGTAAATGGACAAGGATCGTATCGCTGGCGCGGCCAAACAAGCTGTCGGAGCCGTGAAGGAAGCCGCCGGAAAAGTGATGGGCGACGCGAAGCTGACCGCGGACGGCCAGGCGGAAAAAGTGGCGGGCAAAGTGCAGAATGCCGTCGGTGGCGCGAAAGACGCCGTGCGCGACGCATTGCAGAAGTAAGCAGATCATGAACCAGCCGGGCGCGTGAAGAATGCTTCGTGCGGCATGGCTGGTTCTTCTCTCTGTACCCTGTGAACGGGCCTCGCCGCGGCGGCGGCGGGGAACCGGCCGCCACCGTGCCAAGGGCCTCGGAAGTTTTACCTGAGCGCATTGATACAGCATTCAGGATACACGCTGATTACAGGGTTGCATGAAGCATGAGTGTATTTCTCAGCACGGTGACGATCCGATGTTCCGTTCTCCCAGGCGTTTCATCAGGTTTTACCGATGGCGGTGTTTCTGCTGATGAACGGAAAAGACTTTTTCAGGGGTCGCCTTTCATTCGCCTCAACAACACGTTTCTTGTACGGAGACATCCATGAGCGATACCATGAAATACGGTTCCGGAACCCATCCTGAGACTCCGCCGGAACCCGGTAAAACCGCGTATGAACAGCCCAAGGCCACGCCCGACCTCGCGGCCACGGCGGAATGCGCCATCCACGCCACCTCCGAAGCCCTCAAGGACGCGGGCCGCAAGGCTGCCGTGACCATGAACGACCTCGCTGAGGCGGCGAGCGCGACCGGCGCGAAGGCCAGGGAGCATGTTTCCCGTCAGGTGGAAGAACAGCCCGTGGCCTCGCTGTTGATGGCTGCCGCCATGGGTCTGGTGGTCGGGGTGTTGCTGACCCGGCGTTGAAAAATACGTGCCCCGCTTGCTCATCCGCGAGCAGGATCCAGGACACGTTTCCGTGATGATTCAAAGTGATGAATGTGTTGAAAAATGGTCAAACATATCATGACGGCATGACTTCCCGCTGGCCTGAGCCGTGCCTTGTCAGCCTGTGTTCAGTACCGGGGAGGCCGCGCCATGCATGATAACGGGTACGGGTATGGCGGCGGCGGCCCCACGCCAACCGGCTTCACCACTGGCGGTAACGGATAACCATCATCGTGGTATTGAAAATCATGCGTCCACGCAATGCCGCCGTGGAACATCCATGAAGACAATGCCGTGGATCAACAAAACATCAAGAGATTCAAAAAATGTACATGATCCTGCTCATTGTTCTCGTGCTGGTCCTGGTCGGGGCTTTGCCCACCTGGCCGCATAGCGCCAATTGGGGTTACTACCCCAGCGGTGGTCTTGGCCTGTTGCTGATCATCATCATCATTTTGATGATGACCGGACGCATGTGACAATCTTCCGTGGAATGATCATGCGCGCATGATCATTCCCGCCGTGTTGTAACGCGCGCGTTTGCTTCTCATCCTGAGCCATGACGCCGCCGGTCCAATGGCTCCTGTTATTTTCCGTCCGGCGCAAGGAGTGACATTCATGCCTGTGATGAAGTTCGCGACCCTGATCGTACTGGGCATGGCGGCGGCGCCAGGACTGGTATCCGCACAGTCAACGGCCATGCCGATAACGACCGCGCAGGCCGGCGCGCCCCTGTCCACGTCCCCGAATTCCACGCGGTCGAGCAACATCGTTCCTGAGAACACACTGTCGAACGTCGCGCCCAATTTGCCTGCTTCACCGGCGGGTGAAAATGCCGCGGTCCAGGAATATCTCCGCTCGGCGCGCGCCTCCCTCGCCGCCGGACGCACGGGTGAAGCGCAACAATCGCTGGAGATGGCGGCAACCCGCGCGCTGACCCGCTCGGTGGATACGCAGCAGATCACCGCGCCTGACAGTAACCCCATGGTCCTGCGGATCAGGGATGCGCTGCACGCGCTTGGCACGGGCAACCGCACGCAGGCCATGGATCTGATCGATGGCGGCCTGGTGAACTGATCTCTCTCAGTTCATCACGATGAAAAGCGCGGTCTGGCCCTCTGCCGGATCGCGTTTCATCCTGTACTGGATGGGGTCATACAGGTTCGCGATGCTGGCGGACCGGGACCGCCATGACCATCGCTGAAAAACCAGATAAGCGGTTCATCGCGCGATGGTGCTGCTGGAGGGGATCGAACTCTCGACCTCTCCCTTACCAAGGGAGTGCTCTACCACTGAGCTACAGCAGCGCCGGCGCGGCGCCTGGGGTTTTCATAGTGGTTCAACTCCAGGCCAGCAAGGCCCCTTCCGCCTTCCATGGGAAAAATCCACCCCCCCTTTCAGACCGGCCTCCAATGGACCGGCGTTTTCACGGCGGGCTGGCGGCCTTGGCGCTGCCCCGCCCAAACAGACTACCCAGGGCTTTGCCGAGACTACGTTGACGCAAGGTGTCGATGTCGATGGTGGCGGTCATGCCCGCGCGCAGGGGCGATTCCCCCTCATGCGGCAGCAGCTTGATCTTCACCGGCAGGCGTTGCACCACCTTCACCCAGTTGCCCGAGGCGTTCTGCGGCGGCAGGATCGCGAACTCCGAGCCCGCCGCGGGGCTGATGCTGGCCACCACGCCCTCCCAGGTCTCATTCGGATAGGTATCCAGCACGACCTTGGTTTTCTGTCCCACCCGCACGTGCGTCAGGTCGGTTTCCTTGACGTTCGCCTCGATCCAGGGGCGGCGATCGGCGACGATCACGAACAGCGGGGTGGCGGCCTTCACCTGCTCCCCCAGTTGCAGTCTCACGTTGACCGCGATGCCATCCAGGGGCGCCGTCAATGTTGTCCGCGCGAGGTCCAGCGCCGCGCGGTCCCGGTCGGCGATCTTGTCGCGCACCGCCGCGTGCTCATCCGTTGGCGCGTTGGGGTTGTTGCCCAGAGTGGTCAGCACCCGCTCCAGACGGCGGCGCACGACCTGAAGACGATCGCGCGCGACAGCCGCGTCGTTCTGTGCTTCCTCCAGCTTGCTGGTGGACACCACGCCCCGTTCCGCCAGTGCCTGCTGCCGCTGCGACTGCCGCGCCAGATGCACGGCATGCGCTTCCACCTCGCCCAGTTCGGACTGGGTTTCACGCCAGGAGGCGCGGG
Organism: Acetobacteraceae bacterium; assembly: GCA_043750075.1. GTDB lineage: Bacteria > Pseudomonadota > Alphaproteobacteria > Acetobacterales > Acetobacteraceae > Rhodopila. The sequence goes on from JAYVCG010000381.1 coordinate 4,090, forward strand.
CGGTTTCCACTTGCGTGCGCGCCAGATCGAGCGCGGCCGAGACCTTGGCCAGGGCCAGCCGGTAGGGCGCGGGGTCGATGCGCACCAGCACGTCGCCCGCCTTCACCAGTTCATGGTCCCGCACCTCGATTTCCATCACGCGGCCCGAGACCTCGGGCGAGATCTGCGCGATATCGGCCTTCACATAGGCGTTTTCCGTGCTGACGAACCGCCCTCCGCCTTGCCACACGAGCGCACCCCCCGCCGCCACGGCCACCGGCACGGCGACGAGCAGCAGAAAACGCAGCAAACGGGTACGGGCTTTGGTCATCGGGTCATGCTCATTCGCGTCACAGGCGCGGCGGATGGTCCTTGCACATGGTCCACCCTCTCGCGCCATTCATATACATAGCTTACGATAATGGAGCACACTTTCTCCCCACCGACCATCATGAACGCGACAACCCAGGCATGTCCGACAGCGAAACAGCCCTTGCCCTCTCGCCTTCCCGCCGCCTGTTCATCATGGCCGCGGTGATCCTCGGCTCTACCCTGTATTCCACGACCTTGCTGATCGCCTCGACGCTGCTGCCGCAAATGCAGGGCACCATGGGCGCCACGGCGGACGAGATCGCCTGGGCCATGACCTTCAACATCCTGGCGACGGCGGTGGTGACGCCGATGACCGGCTGGCTGGTCTCGCGCTTCGGACGCCGCACCGTCATGACATGGTCCATCCTCGGGTTCACCGCCGCCACCTGGGCCTGCGGCGCCTCCGACTCGCTCGAAACGCTGGTCTTCTGGAGGATTTTACAGGGCGGCATTGGGGCGCCGGTCATTCCCTTGTCACAGGCCATCCTGCTGGACAGTTTCCCCCGCCGCCTCGCGGGCTTTGTCACCTCCGTGTTCGGCATGGCGGTGGTGATCGGCCCGGTGCTCGGCCCCACCCTTGGCGGCTTCCTGGCCGAGAGCTACAGTTGGCGGTGGGCCTTCTACATGCTCGTCCCCGTCGGCCTCACCGCCTGGGCCGGACTGCGGATGACGCTGCCAGCCGATACCGCCATGGGCCACGCGAGGCTCGACTGGACCGGCTTCCTGACGCTGTCGGCGACGATCTCCTGCGTGCAACTGGTGCTGGCGCGCGGCCAGCGGCTCGACTGGTTCGAGTCGAACGAGATCATGATCGAAGCCGTCCTCGCCGCCGTCGCCTTCTTCATGTTCATCGCCCACACGCTGACCGCCGAGCGGCCCTTCCTCAATCCCAGACTGCTCACCGATCCGAACTACGCCCTGGGCCTGGTGCTGGTGACGCTGTACGGGATGCTGAACTTCACCCCGGTCGTGCTGCTGCCGTCCCTGTTGCAGCAGCACGCCGGATACCCCGATCAGATCATCGGCGGCATTCTGGGCGCGCGCGGCGTCGGCGCCACGCTGGGATTTTTCCTGGCGATGTTCGTGGGTAAGCTCGACCCGAGGATCGGCATGGCTCTGGGCTTTGGGCTGTTGGGCGGATCGGGTTACTGGCTGATGTGCCTCGACCTGAACGTGGACATGACGACACTGGCGCTGAACAGTGTGTTGCAGGGGATCGGCATCGGCGTGTTCTGGGTGCCGCTGACCATCTCCACCTTCTCCACCCTGGAAACCCGCCTGATGCCCGAGGCGATGGCGCTGTTCCACCTGCTGCGCAACATCGGGTCGAGCTTCTTCATTTCTGTCTGTGTCGCCGAGATCGTGCGCGCCACAGGCGCCAATTACAGCCGCCTGACGGAAATGATCACGCCCTATAACAAAGCCCTCGACCTGCCCTGGGTCATGGGCGCCTGGACCACCGAGACGACGCAGGGACTCGCGCGGCTGGCGCGGGAGATCAACCGCCAGTCGGCGATGATCGGTTACACCAACGCGTTCACGTACTACACGGCGACGGCGGTGGTGGCGATCGGGTTCATCCTTCTGGCGAAGAAACGGACGCGGAAAGGGGCGGGGTAGGGGGATGCCTGGTCAGGAGCGATGATACGAATTCCTGGTCTGTCACCGGGTAAAAGCACGCGCCATTGCTTTTCGCCTGCCTCGTCGCATCGCACCGCTTCCCTCTTCCACGGAGGAGACCGCCAGGAGAGAAGATGCGGCTTCCGTATCATTGTCAGCCGCGGGTCTGATGTGCATTTCCACTCGTGATCCGGCAGTGGCCAGCATGTTGACCAAACCGTCCAGGCCAAACAATTCGATCTTCCCACGCATCAGATCAGATACCCTGGGCTGTGTGATGTTGAACAATTTGGCGGCCTGCCCTTGGCTCAGTCCCTCGCGCAGGATGTGGTTTTTCAGCGCCATCATCAGTGACGACCGGAGCCGCATGTTTTCCGCCTGGCCCGGTGTGTCCTCAATCGCGTCCCACACACTGTCGAAACGTTCGTTGCTCATGGGAGTTTCCGCCGTGGCGTAAGTGAGCGGCTTCCGTGACCTGGTTCCGGCGAAACAGGCCCGCTCTCGTTACTTCTTCATCCCAATCCGCCGTCCCGCCCCCTTCGGCAACTCCACCGGCGCGTGGCGCGCCACCGCCTGGGTCAGCGCCGTGGCCTGTGCCTCGGGGAACGGCGCCACGCGGCGGACGCGCATGTCGATGTGCAGCGCCATCAGTTCCTGCACCGCCGAGCGTTCGCCGGACTCCACATGAAACATCTCGTGGAAATAATGCAGCCGCTTGCCGTCCGCCCCCAGCAGCCAGGTTTTCACCAGCAGCCGGTCGCCGAGACGCACTTCGCGCTCGTAGACGGTGTGGGTCTCGGCGGTGAAGCAGGAATTGCCGGTCGCCTCGCGGTACGCATCGCCAATGCCCAGGGTGGCGTAGAGTTTGTCGGTGGCGAGGTCGAAGATCAGGACGTAGTACGCGAGGTTCAGGTGTCCGTTGGAATCGATCCATTCCGGACGGACGGTATCTTCGTATTCGATGACATGGCTGCTCATGATGCGGCGCACCTTGTTGCGGCGGGCGCCTCCGGTCAAGCTGCCTGGACCCCTGAAAACCCCCTGACCGGAAAGGTGGCATGAGCCGCACCGACACGACGCGAGCCCCTTCCAGGGCCCTCGTCACAGCCACCATCGTCCTTGGCACGATGATCTCGACCCTGGCCCGCGGTGATCATGATCA
>JAYVCG010000382.1:0-2738 GCA_043750075.1 Acetobacteraceae bacterium
ACGTTGTTCACATGCCCGAAAAGGTCGTTGTCCTTCCAGCGGGTGGTGATCGGTTGAAAGTAGCGGAAATCGGCGCGGCATCCCGGCGGCCTGCGGGTCTTGGGCGTATTTTCGGTCATGCGATCCGTGCGGGTGGGTTGAAATCCACCTGACTACAGCGGGTTTGCGGCCAGCCGTCTATGGCGGGGGCGGGGTCGGGGCCTGAGGCGGGGGCAGAGGGGCGGGTGTCCCGATAACGGGCATGTGGTTGGACAGCGCCAGCACCCGTGCGCTAGATGCGGGAAGTTTGCGGTGCGCGCCGCCCAGATACCGGAGCTGTCTTTGCCAATTGATCGCCTGTTGCGACGGTTCGCCCTGTTGGGCCTGATCGCGGCGTCCCTTTATCCCGCCGCGGCCCACGCGCATGCGATCCTGATGGATAGTCTCCCACCCGCCGGCGCCAGCGTGCGGGCGGGTGCGACGACCCTGCGTTTGCGCTTCAATATCCGCGTCGATCATGTCCGCTCCCGGTTGACGCTGGTCGGGCCGGACCGCGGCGAGACCGTGCTGAAGCTGGACCGGGGCACCAACGACGAGGTGCTGGAGAGCCATGCCGATCTGATCCCCGGCAACGCCGTGGTGCGCTGGCAGGTACTGGCATTGGACGGGCACATTACCCGCGGTGAAATTGCCTTCACCGTGACGCCAGCCGCGCCAGTGCCAGTGCCCGTGCCCACGCCCGCGCCCGCGCCCGCCGCAAAGGAACCCTGACGCAGTGGCGCTGCTGATCGACCTGTTCGCCTATCTGTCCATCGTGCTGCATGGCCTGACCATCGCCGCCCAATCGGCGATGCTGGGCGGCGTGCTGTTCCTGGTGTGGCTCGCCCGCCCGCTCGCCCCTGGCCTGGGGGCCGCCGGAGCCGCCATCCAGGCGGGCACGGCGCGGATCGCTGTCTGGAGCGCGTTGACGCTGATCCTGTGCGAGGCGCTGGCCCTGGCAATGCAGACCGCGGTGCTGGCCAGCACGGTCGATCTGAAAATTCTACAGATCGTTGGCGCCGGTTTTTTCAGCGCCGGGATGGTCAAGATCGCCGCCGCGCTGGCGATTGCCCTGACGCTGTTCGCGCGCGGCCCCCGCCCAGCCAACGCCACGACCCGCATCACGCCACCCTCCACACCGAGTGCCGCCCTGCTCGGTTTGGCGCTGTTGGAGGTAGCCGCCGCCACACTGACCACCCACGCCGCGGCGCGCATCGCGGGGCGGGAGCCGCTGTTGCTGGTGGCGGGGTTGCACCAGGTGGGCGCGGCGCTTTGGATCGGCGGCATTCCAAGCTTCCTGCTGGCACTTTCCCTGGTCCGGGATGGACGTTCCGTCCATGCGATCGGGGCGCGGTTCTCCCGCATGTCCATGGCCGGGGTCGGCTGCATCCTGGTCAGCGGCGTGATTATGAGCGTGTTGTATATCGGCGACTGGCAGGGCTTTTACGGCACCGCCTACGGCGTGATGGTCGGCGCCAAGATACTGATGTTCCTGTGCCTGTTGGCCCTGGGCCTGGGAAACTACCGGCTGATCGCACGTCTGGCGGAAAATCCGGCAACACCGGTGAACCGGCTGAAGCGCTTTGCCGAGGTGGAAATCGGCATCGGCGTCGCGATCTTCTTCGCCGCCGCGTCGCTGACCTCCGTGCCCCCCGCGGTGGATTTAAGGGAAGACAGGGTCACGATCCAGGAAATCATCGAGCGTAATACGCCGGAATGGCCCCGCCTGATCTCGCCGAAATATGACACCCTGGCGCTGACGAAATTGCAGGAGTTTCTGGACACGGAGGCCATTGCCCGCCGCGCCAGCCCGTCCGCCGCCTTTGTCCCCGGCGCTGGAATGATCGCGGAACGCAACGCCGCCGATATCGCCTGGTCGGAATACAACCATCATTGGTCCGGCCTGTTCGTGCTCGCGATCGGCGTCCTGGCGCTGCTCAATCAGGCTGGGCTACGCATCGCCCGGCACTGGCCGCTGGTGTTCCTGGGGCTGGCGGCGTTCCTGTTCCTGCGCTCGGACCCCGAGACTTGGCCGCTCGGCCCCGTCGGCTTCTGGGAGAGTTTTCGCGACGTGGAAGTCCTGCAGCACCGCGTTTTCGTGGTGCTGATCGTGGCCTTCGCCTGGTTCGAATGGAGGGTCCGCGCAGGTAGCTGGCAGAGCCACTCCGCGGCGGGCGCTATGAAGAGCCACTCCGCGGCGATGGTATTCCCTCTCCTCTGCGCCGCCGGCAGTGTGCTGTTGCTGACCCACAGCCACGCGATTGCCAACGTCAAGGAGCAGTTGCTGATCGAACTGACCCACACGCCGCTGGCCCTCGCCGGCCTGGGCGCCGGGGCGGCGCGATGGCTGGAGCTGCGGCTGGACCCACCGGGCAGCCGCATTGCCGGCTGGGTCTGGCCCATATGCTTCCTGATCGTCGGCCTGCTGCTGCTGATGTACCGCGAAGCCTGACACGCCGCCGCTTTCCGGCGGCCGGCCGGCCCGGTATGATCGGATCCGTCTTTCCCCAGCGCAGGATCCCGCCGCAATGACCGAGTATGTGATCGCTCCGCCCGCCACCGTTTCCGTGCCTGTCCTGGGCGGTGGGGCTTTCCCCGTCCGCCGGGTATTCTGCGTCGGGCGCAACTACGCCGAGCACGCCCGCGAGATGGGCGGCGACCCGAGCCGCGAGCCGCCATTCTTCTTCATGAAACCGGCCGACGCGCTGCTGACGGGCAAT
>JAYVCG010000383.1:0-3688 GCA_043750075.1 Acetobacteraceae bacterium
CTTGATCCCATTTGGCGCCGTTTTTTTGGTACAAGCGTGACCACAGACCTGATTCACGGTGTCTACCTGGGCACGCCAGGGGGGTACCTGGGCAGTTACGGAATACCTGCGCGGGAATAAACTGTGCGCACTTGTTTGGGACACGTACGACGCCATCGTTCAGGCTTGCCAGGACGCCTGGCAGTTCCTGGTTGATGACCCAGGCCGCATCCAATCGATCGGGATCCGCGAATGGGCGTGTGTCAATGATAAGGGCCGTTGGTATTATATCATAATTGAGAATTTCAAACTGATACCGACAGCCCCTTGGAGTGACCCATCCCCTTTCCCCCGTCATCCCCCGGCTCGACCGGGGGATCTCGCGCGGCGGCACGGTGCTGGTACGGATCCCCCCGGTCGAGCCGGGGGATGACGGGGGATGGGGCAATGGAAAGGGCCGCTGGTATGAGACACTACCCGCGAACGCAGCGCGCCGCTTCATCCGCGCTGAACCGGCCTCTGCCTGTCGCAATCAGCGTGTCCTCCGCTGTTTTGGAATATTATCTTATTGAAGCGGTCGCTATGAAGGATTATAGGCACAGACATCGCCAATCCACCACGAAAGACTCAGCGTTTGAGCACCTCCACCAGCACGCTTCCCGCTCCCGATGTGATTTTCGCCTGTCTTGAGGGCGTGCTTCAGGCCCTGTGCGACCGTCCCGGTGAGACAGGGGATCAACGCCGCGTACGCCAGAAGGCCTCGATGGGTCTCATCATGGGGCTGATGCCCAGGGATGTGTTGCAGATGATGCTGGCAGGTCAGGCGGCGTTGTTGAACACGTTGATCGCGGATGCCGGGAACGACGTGCTGCGTGGGATGGTGGACCGGCTCAAGCTCAAGGCGCAGGCGAATGTCACCGCCATGAGCCGGGTGATGCTGGCGCAGTTGGAAAACCTGATGCGGCTTCAGCATCTTCCGGACAAAGCCGCGCGGCCGGTGGTGACGCCAGCCGCCGCGAAACATGTGGAACCCGTGCGCACGGAACCAATGCGTGAAAAGCCGGTGCGTGAAGAACTTTCGCGCGAGAAACCGGCCGCCGCCAGAACGCCACCGTCAACCCAAAGTCCGGTCGAACCGGTAGGCATGGCGGCCCAGGAGCCCGCTTGCGCGGTGGAGGGCCCCGTGACGGAAAAAGCCGGAACGGAGAAGGGGGCCTGGCTGGACAATCCTTGTCAGGAACGGGTGCTCGAAACGCCGGTGGACATCGCCGCGCGGACCGCGAGCGTCACGCGGGCAAGACAGGGTCAGGAAATCGCGGCATGTGTGGATCGCGCCATCGCCACGTCTTACGCGGCCATGCATCGCCGGAAATGAACCGGGGGCCCGCCAGGAGGCTCTGCCAAAGGCTCGCCTTTGGAAACCCTCCATTAAGGAGGACGGGGGCCGGGCCGTCATGCGCGGCATGACAGTTACGAGACGGGAGCGGCGTCTCCTGTCTTACCCGTTTTTCACCGCCTGCTGCTGCATCGCCGTGATCAACGCGCCAATGTCATTGTTATTGCGCGACAGGAACGCCGCGTAATCCTGACGCTGGGTCAATCGTAACGAGGTGCCTTCGGCCACCACGTCAACGATCTTCGGATTGGCCGCGGGTTGCCCGATCACCCAATCGACGGCGGTGGGGGGGCTGTTCGGCCGTTCCACGGTCGTGGTGACGATCGCGTCCTGCTCCTGCGGGCGGCCCTTCACCACTGTCAGCCTGACGCCTTTGTATTCGCCAAGCCGGGACGAGATGTTCGACGTCAACACCTCATGGAAAGCGGCCAGATACCGGGTCTGCTGATCGGGCGAGGCGGAGCGCCAGAACCGCCCCAGACAGAACTTCGCGACCCCATCGACATCCACCGCGCCATCCAGGATCTGCGTCAGCGCCCGCCGCTTTTCCGCCAGCGAGCCCGGACCGTTCACCACACTGGTCAGGCGGTCGCCTATTTGCTTCACGAACGCGCTCGCCCGGTCCACCGCCTGCGCGCCCGCGGGCCGGAGCGGCCATCCAGAAGCAGCCACGATCAGGCCAGCGGCGATCAAATGACGTCGGTACAGCATGGTCTTCCCATATCCCCGGTTCAACGGCCCGTCGCGGCCTGGGCGCGTGCGTTCGCGCCAGGCCACCATATGGGGATGGTCGCCCGGTTATCAGCCCTCATCGCCTCAAGTTTTCCCACCCTGTTTTGCCGGTACAAGCTGCGGAACGTGGCATAGGGATCGAGCGCGGTCTTGTTGATCTGATCGATCACGTCCAACAGCCGCTCCCGCGTGTCGAGCGCGCCCAGACCGGTGCGGGTCCATTTCGCCGCCGTGACGCCGGTGACGCCGCGGCCCACCCAGGTGAAAGGGCCCACCCAGGTGAAAGGATCGATCGCGATGTCGGCGCCAACCCCCGCGGCCTCCCGCGGGCTGGAGGGACCGAGAATCGGCAGGAACAGGAACGGTCCTTCCGCTACGCCCCAGTTGGCCAGCGTCAGACCGAAATCGGTGTCGTGATCCGGATAACCAAGCTCCCTCGCGACATCGAACACGCCAAGCACGCCCGCGGTGGAGTTAATCAGGAACCGCATGGCCGTGTCGCCCGCCCGTCTGGGCTTGCCCTGCAACGAGTCATTCACCAGCCGCACCGGCGCGCCGAGATTGCTCAGCACATTATGGATGCCGGTCCGCACACGGCCCGGCACCACATACTGATATGCTTGTGCCGCCGGCTTCAGGATCACCGTGTCGAGGCCATTGTTGATCTTGTAAAAGACCCGGTTGGTCGGCTCGATCGGGTCATTGGTCTGGCGGAACTCCGCCACCGCCTCGGGATCGCTGGCGGGCGGAGCCGTGGCGCACCCGGCCAGACCACCAGTGAGCATGATGGCCGCCAGCAAGGCACCGGCACGGGAAACATGGGTCATTGAAACTCCGGTCCTCGCAATTCCACTCCTCGCGATGCCACCCTGGGCAAGCCCAGTCCGTGAACCCTTACCCCTGGGCCGCGGGCGTCGATGAAAGACGGCACGCATCTGAGCCTCGGATCATGTCTGTATGATGGGGACATTACCATGCATGGCCCCGGATGCAACGAAGACGATAGCATTCGAGGGAAACGTCTTTCCTGGCCATTGGTTCACTTTCCTCCGCGCGGGAGGTTTTCCGGGAGCGTTCCTGGCATCGTCCCGCCGGTTGGATGGGTCCGCGCGGACCCGCCATGATGGGGAAAACCAGCACGCGGCCCTTGCACCGGACCCTCGGATCGGGGGATGGAGAGGGCATGAGCGATGAATCCCTCCATACCCTGCGGCGCTGGCTGACCGGTCCGCGCTTCACCAGCCTGCCGGCCCGCGATGCCGCGCACCCGGCGCCCAGACTGTCGTTCGAGTTCTTTCCGCCGCGCACGGAGGCGTTGGAGACGCAGCTCTGGGCGTGTATCGAGCGGCTGGCGCCGCTTGGCCCGCGCTTCGTTTCCGTCACCTATGGCGCGGGCGGCACGACGCGTGAGCGGACCCATGCCACCGTCGCCCGCCTCGCGAAGGAGACGAAGCTGGTCCCGGCCGCGCACCTCACCTGCGTCGGCGCGACCCGCGAGGAGGTGAACGAGGTCGCCCGCCAGTACTGGGACGCCGGGGTGCGCCACATCGTCGCCCTGCGCGGCGATCCCCCGCCCGGAGA
>JAYVCG010000384.1:0-8367 GCA_043750075.1 Acetobacteraceae bacterium
GCGCTGTCCATGACCATCCCTCACCAGGCGAATCCAGAGGGTCGTCATAGATTCAACGTTTTAGCGGTTTGTCACGTACTCTTTCACCCGATCCGCCTGAGGGCGCGCGGCGGCTGAAGCGGTAATCTTTGGGCGCCGCCTAACCTCCGGCAAACCGTCCTCCGCGCGGCGCAGGGCATCGCGCAAGGTGTTCAGTGACCAGGTCGCCGTTCCATCCCGCGCCCGGTCTGGCGCCCGGGCAGCCTCAGTGAGGATCCGCCGTTGCTCAGCCTCACCATACCGGACCGGATGGCCACCGCCGTGGCGCGGGATGAGCGCGTCCAGCCCGTCGCGATTGAAGTCTGACACCCAGCGCGCGACGGTGTCGCCGACGCGACGACCGACAAGCCGGGCCGCCGTCGTGTAATCCCGCCCTTCCGCCACGAGCAAAAGAGCCCGCGCCCGCGCCACCCGCGCGGCGGACGCACCACCTGACCGGCTCAACCGCGACAGGACCTCCCGCTCCCCGTCCAGCAACGGACGCAACGGATCCTTCTGACGACGGGACATCACTCGCACTCCTCACGCCACAAATCATCATTATGGCATACTGCAAAGCAAGTGACCCAGTAGCTGGGCAGTTACGATTTAACGATACGTTCCCCGCCGCCGCGCCGGACCAATGCCCGGACGCGGCGGCGCGCGAAAGGCTTACGCCTGCGAAACGCGTTGTGTCTGAATCCCCAGCCCCTCGACACTGAGGCGCATCACGTCATTCGGCTCCAGATAAACCGGGTGCGGTTTCATCCCCAGCGCCACGCCAGGCGGGGTGCCGGTGGCGATCACGTCGCCCGCGTGCAGGGTGATGAACTGACTGACATAGCTCACCAGCGTGCGTACGCCGAAGATCATGGTGCGCGTATTGCCGTTCTGCATCCGCTTCCCGTTCACCTCGGTCCAGAGGTTGAGGTTCTGCGGGTCCGGCACTTCGTCCTTCGTCACCATCCATGGCCCGGTCGGCCCGAACGTGTCGGCCCCCTTGCCCTTGTCCCACGTCCCCCCGCGCTCGGCCTGGAATTCGCGTTCCGAGACATCGTTACAGACGCAATAACCGGCGACGTGGTCCATCGCGTCCGCCTCGCTGACATAGCGCGCGGTGGTGCCGATGACGATGCCGAGTTCAACCTCCCAGTCCAGTTTCTTCGAGGCGCGCGGGCGCAGCACGTCGTCGTTCGGGCCGGAGAAGGCGCCAAGCGACTTGATGAACACGATCGGTTCCGTGGGCGGTGTCGCGCCGGTCTCGGCGGCGTGATCGGCGTAGTTCAGGCCGATGCAGATGTAATTGACCGGGCGCACGACGCAGGGGCCGATGCGCGGATTGCCCTCGACGCGCGGCAACGTGGCGGGATCGATCCCCGCCAGCATCTTCAGGGACGCGGCGGACAGCGCGAAGCCGTCGATGTCGCGGACCACGCCGGACAGGCAGCGGATCACCCCGTCCTTGTCCAGCATCGCCGGTTTCTCGGCGCCCGCCGGACCATAACGTAACAACTTCATGACGTTTTCCCCATCAACTCACAGTGTCAGCCCGCCATCAATGACGATGGCCTGGCCGGTGATGAACTGTGCCGCATCCGAGGCGAGATAAACAGCCAGCGCCGCGATTTCCTCCGGCGCCCCCAGACGGCCCATGGGCTGACGGGCGACGAAGGCGGCCCGCGCCGCGTCCATCGAGCCCGCTGCCCGCGCGTTCACCGCGATCCGCTCATTCAGGGAAGGCGTTTGCACCGTGCCGGGACACAGGCAATTGGCGCGGACGCCCTGGGTCACGTGATCGGCGGCGACCGAGCGGGTCATGCCGATCACGGCGGCCTTGCTGGCGGAATAGATGAAGCGTGACGGCACGCCTTTCAGGCTCGACGCGACCGAGGCCATGTTCAGGATCACCCCATGCCCGCGGTCCAGCATCCCCGGCAGGAACGCCCGCATGGTGCGGAACATGGAACGGCAGTTGAGGTCGAAGGCGAGGGACCACTCGTCCTCGGACGCTTCCAGAATGGTGCCCTGATGCACGAGGCCCGCGCAGTTGAACAAAATATCGACCGGGCCCGCGTCCCGTGCCGCGGCCGCGATGGCGGCGGGGTCGAGTACGTCGAGAGGTGCTGTGCGGATGGCATCGCCGGCGAGGCCGCTGAGCTTCGCCGCGTCCACATCGGTGGCGATGACGCGGGCTCCGGCGGCGGCGAAGGCCAGCGCGGTGGCGCGGCCGATCCCCTGGCCGGCAGCGGTGACGAAGGCGGTTTTTCCGGTTAGTACGGCGGTCATGATGGTCTCCCCTGGCGCGATCCCGTTACGGGCGCCCAAGGGACAGAATGCGGGAACGCGCGCGGGCCGGCCAGACCAATGCCTGGGAGACCCGGCCTGATGGCGCATCGCCGTGGTCAGGCAAGGAACAGGACGAGTTCGGAATACGGCTTCAGCAGCGGATCGGCGGTCAGGAGGCGCGACGGTCCGGCCATCGCCTGTGCCACCAGCAGCCTGTCAAAGGGGTCACGGTGATGAAGGGGCAGGGTCTCGACGCGCATGGCGGCGTCGGACAACACCGCGTCCCTGCCTCCTCAGGCACGGCGCCCGTCGCGGCGTCCAGGCGGCCGCGATCAGCGGCACCAGTCTGGCCACGGGTTTTTCTCCCCAACAAAGGCACAATTCGGCGCTTCTGCCGCCGCAATCGGAACTTATCTGGACCCTGGCCGTCAACCAGGATGGCCATTGGGGATTTCGATGCGACGGTTCTTCAAAGTATATGGCAGAGTGCTCGGGTTTTTGTCCCACCACCGTCTGACGGCGGCGCTGTTGTGCGCGGCCAACCTGACGCTGGCGGCCATTGGCTTCATGGAGCCGGTTCTGTTCGGCCACGTCGTCCAGGGTCTGAGCCAATCTGGCCCCTCCTCCGTCACCCTCCTCGCCTGGTCCGTGTTTGGCGTACTGGGCATCGCGGCCGGCATGGGCACGTCGCTGGTGGCGGACCGGCTGGCGCACCGGCTGCGGCTGCATGTGATGGGCCTCGCCTACACACGCATGTTGCGCCTGTCGCCCGCCAGCCAGGCGGCCTATTCCACCGGCGGCCTGATGAAAACCCTGTGGACCGGCACCGATGAGATGTTCAGCCTGTGGCTTGGCCTGTTCCGCGAGCATCTGAGCACCGTCTTCTGCCTGATCGGCCTGCTGCCCGTCGCCCTTTTCCTCAACCCCATTCTGGGCGCCGTGCTGGTGGTGCTGGCGGTGGTGTTCTCGATCACGGTTTCCATCACCATGCGCCGCACCCGCGACGGCCAGCGCCGCGTCGAGGACGCGCAAACAACGCTGTCCACCCAGGTTGGCGACGTGATCGGCAACGCGCGGCTGATCCAGGCTTTCGGGGCGGCGCCGCGTGAGACCGTTGCGTTCGGGTCCCATGCGCGCGAGGTGCTGCGTCACCAATTGCCGGTACTGGGCTGGTGGGCCGGTCTGACCGTCATGAGCCGGGCGGCCAGCACCGTCGCCACCGTGACGATCGTTGGCCTCGGCGCCTGGCTGCACGGCCAGGGCCGGGCCAGCATGGCGGATGTGGTGACGTTCATGGGCTTCTCCGGCATGTTGATCGGCCGGCTGGAATCCGCGCTGACCACCATCGCCCGCATGGGCGGCACGCTGCCGCGGCTGGAGGATTTCTTCACTCTGCTGGACGCGCGCGACACGGTGCCCGATCCCGTGGGGCAGCCCATGCTGCCGGCGGGTCCGGGAGAAGTGGCGTTCCAGGGCGTGCGCTTCGCGTATCCAGACAGCGCCACCGTGTTGAACGGCGTCGATTTCACCGCCCGGCCGGGGGAGACGATCGCCCTGGTGGGCGCCACCGGCTCTGGCAAAAGCACGGCGATGGCATTACTGCAACGCCTGTGGGATCCGTCCGGGGGCATGGTCCGGGTGGATGGCCACGACATTCGCACTGTCAGCCTGGAGTCCCTGCGTGACCGCATTGGCGTGGTGCCGCAGGAAACCCTGTTGCTGAACCGCACCATTCGCGAGAATTTGCTGATTAGCAGACCCGGCGCGACCCAGGCGGAGATGGAGCACGCCGCCCGCCTGGCCGAGGCGCATGATTTCATCCTCCGCCAGCCTCAGGGTTACGACACTGTGGTGGGCGAGCGTGGCGCCGCGCTGTCCGGTGGACAACGCCAGCGTCTGGCCATCGCCCGCGCCCTGCTGCGCGATCCCCGCATCCTGATCCTGGACGAGGCGACCAGCGCGCTGGATGGCCTGACGGAGGAAAAAGTGGTGCGCGCGATGAAGACCGCCGCCCTTGGCCGCACCACCTTCGTCATCGCGCACCGTCTGGCGACCATCCGGGAAGCCGACCGCATCCTGTTCTTCCGCGACGGACAGGTGGTGGAATCCGGCACGTTCGAGGAACTGGTGGCCGAGGATGGCGCCTTCGCCGCGCTCGCGCGCACGCAGTTCCTGGCGCCCGTCAAGGCGCCGGTGCCTGAGAAAGCGCGCGCCGGTGCCTCGTATCCGCGGCTGGTTTACAGCCGGCCAGAACAGGACGGCGCGTTCGATGACTGGCGTGCCATGAAACAGAATGCCTGAGCGCAGGTGTTGTGCGCCGGCTTCCCCCGCGTGGATTTGATGGTTTCCAAATGACCTGACGAATCCAGATTGATGACTGGCTCATGCAACCAGCGGCGGAGACGCGCGTTGCATGAGCACATCAGCATTTTCTGGAGGAATGCCGATGACGCGCGCACGGGACATGAAATAATGACGCAGGCGTGACGGCCGGACATCGTTCCTCGTTACGAAGTATTTTCCTGACGTGAAACCGGCTCCCTCCAGAACCTTCATGCGCGGTGATAAGGAGAACATTTCATGGAACTGTCCACGATGGTTGGAGGAGTGGCGGCGCTGGCTTCCACGATCAGTTTCGTGCCTCAGGCATGGAAGGTCATCAAGACGCGGCGGACCAAGGATATCTCGACGGGCGCCTGCGCGTTGACGGTGGCCGCGTTCGCGCTGTGGCTGGGGTATGGTTTCATGCTGGGGCAATGGCCGTTGATTGTGTCCAACTCCATCTGTCTGGCGCTGTCCGCGTTCATTCTTTGCATGAAGCTTTTACCGGCCCCCGCGAAAGCGGCGGTGGCGGATGCCATCGATCCTGAAAGCACAAGTGCCCCGCGGCCATGAGGCACGAGAACCTGTCTGACCGGATGCGTCCGGTCTGATCTTGCTTCCTTGCTTTTCACGCGCCAGCATTCCGGTCCCGGCACGAATAAGCACTGGATCATTTCAGGAAGATGCGTGCCCCACCCTGATCCGCCGCCGGTTCTCCCGCCAGGCGCTGTACAGCCCGGAGACGACGATCACCCCCGCCCCCGTGGCGAGATCGGGAAGCTGACGATAAAGAAAGTACCCCGTGAAAGTGGCGCCGGGCAGTCGCAGGTCATTGAAGGGTGACAGCAACGCGGCCGGGCCGCGTTCGAACGCCTTGGTCAGCAGGAAATGACCGGTGCCGCCGATCACCCCGAGGGACAGGAACAAAGCCCAGATCCATGGCCCGGCGGGCATGGTCCAGAACCAGGGGATCAGCACGCGGACCACCGTCGCGCTGACGAGGCCGGACCAGATGTTGGTCGTCTCCGCCCGGTCCTGGCCCGCCAGCTTGCGCGTGAAGATCTGATAGAGGGCGGTGCAACAGGCGCTGCCCACCAGCATCGGCGCGCCCCATTCCGTGCCATCCCCCATGCCACCATTTCCCATGCCATCATTTCCCATGCCATCATTTCCCATGCCGGGCCGGATGATGACCAGCGCGCCGAGGAAGCCCGCGAGCACGGCGCTCCACCGGTGCGCGCCCACCTTCTCCCCCAGCAGCGGCACCGACAGGGCGGTCACGGCCAGCGGCGCCGTGAAGCTGATCGCCGCCGCCGTGGCCAGGGAGGTGGAGACCAGCGCGGTGAAACAGAGGATCGAGGAAAGGATGCCGCACAAACCTCTCGCGATCTGCTAGCCTGGCCGTTTCGGTCTCACGATGGCCCACCCGTAGCGGGTCACGAAGATCGCCAGCAGGAACACGAAGGCGCCGCCGTGGCGGAAGAACACGACCTCCATGGGATGATGATACGTGGTCAGCACTTTCCCGCCCGCGTTCACGAACACGATCAACGCGACATAAAGGCACATCAGCCCGATGGCCTGGAGCACGCGGTCGGAACGCGCCGCCGCCTGAAGGGGAGTTTTCAAGGCGCGAGTCTTGCCGGCGTTCGCATGGCGCATGGGCTGGAGAGGAGGATGGGGGCCGGGGGGAAGGGCAAAGAGGAAGCCATCTCGACAATACCTTTCATATGGACGTTTCGCTCGCGGCGCATGATACTATGAGCGCGAGAAAACCGAGGGGAGCATCATGCGAGGGTTAACGCTGGTGGGCGCGTTGCTGCTGGCGATCATCGGTTCTGCCACCGGTCACGCGGCGACGGAGAAACGTGTCGCGCTGGTCATTGGCGTGGGACGCTATCAGCACGCGCCCGCCCTGACCAACCCGGCCAACGATGTGCGGTTGATCGGTCCCGCGTTGCAAAAGCTGGACTTCGATGTCCAGATCATCATCGACCCGGATTACGAGACTTTGAAACAAGCCCTGCGCGATTTCGGCCGCAGGCTGGAAGGCGCCAAGGTCGCGCTGTTCTTCTACGCCGGACACGGGGTGCAGGTTTCCGGACGCAACTATCTGCTGCCGGTCAACGCGGCGCTCGCGCGCGAGCCCGATCTGCGGTACGAGGCATTCGACGTGCAGGCGGTTCTCGATGAGATGGACACACCGGGCCGCGTCAATCTGGTGTTCCTCGACGCCTGCCGCGACAATCCGCTCAGCCGTTCGCTCGCCGCGCGCATGGGCAACCGTGGCTCAGCGATTGATCGCGGCCTCGCGCGGATCGAGACGCAGACCGGCGGCACCTTGATCGCCTATGCCACCGCGCCGGGCGATGTCGCGGCGGATGGGGACAGGAACAGTCCTTTCACCGCGGCGCTGGCGCGTCACATCGCCACGCCGGGACTGGATGTGCGGCAGATGCTCACGCGGGTGCGCGGCGACGTGCAAGCCGCCACCAGCGGCAAGCAGCGGCCCTGGGTCAATGAAAGCCTCGACGCCGATTTTTACTTCGTGCCGCGTTCGGTCGATCCGGTTGCCGCCGCGCCAGACCCCGCGCCACGGCCCGTTGTTCCGGCTACCGGAGCGGCGAACTCCCTTTCCTCGGAAATCGTCTTCTGGCAATCCATCGCCAGTTCCCGCGACCGCGCCGATTTCGAGGCTTATCTGCAACAATTCCCGCAAGGCAGTTTTGTGTCGCTGGCCCGTGTCCGGCTCGCCGCGTTCCCGCGGCTTCCCGCGCCCGTGCCCGCCGCCGAGGACGCCGCGTGGTCCGGCGCGGAGCGGCGCGCGGTGCAAACCGCCCTGACCGCGCTTGGCCATTACCGTGGCGCGGTCAACGGTGATCTCGCCAGCGCCACGCGGCCCGCGATCCGGGTGTGGCAGGCATTCGTGGGGCTGGAGGACACCGGACGGCTCACTGCGGAACAGCGTGACCGCATCGTGCGTGAGGCGGAACAGCAGGCCGCGTTACTGAAAGTTGACGGCAAATCGCCGCGCGGCGGTCTGGCGGGCGCCGTGAAAGGCGCCGCCGCCCGCTTCGCCCATGGCGCCGCGTTCGAACGTGGGGGGCGTCAGCCCAGGGATGTGGCGGAGGCGGGGTATTGGTATGCGCTGGCGGCCGCGGATGGGTGGGCGGCGGCTTACACCAATCTTGGCACTTTATACGCTCGCGGGGAAAAACCTGATCTGGAGGCAGCGCGGCGGCTCTGGCTGGCGGCGGCGGCGCGGGGGGAGGGCACGGCCTTGTTCAACCTTGGCGCGCTCGCGGAAAAGGGCATGGGCGGCGCCGCCGATCCGGGTCTCGCGAAACGATGGTACGCGCGGGGCGCGGAACGCAGACACGCGGCCAGCACCGCGGCCCTGAAACGGTTGGGCGGCTGATGCGCGGATTCATCCTGAGACGCCAGGAAATCATGGCCTGGGCGCTGCTTGCCGTGTGTCCTTGGATTTTACCCGCGCCCGCCGGTGCGCAGAGCCAGGCTGATCCGTTTCAGTCCGTGGTGCCCAATCAACCGCCTCCGGCGCGTATCCAGCCGCAACGGCCGCCCCCGCGGAACTGGTCTCCCGCGCCCGCGTATCAGGCGCCTGCTCCGGCCGCTCCGCCGACGCCGGCCGAGGCGGCGGAGGCGTTCAGGAACCGTGGCTTCACTTATGCGCGTCAGGGGCAGTATGACCGGGCCATTCAGGAACTCGATCAGGCGATC
>JAYVCG010000385.1:0-4908 GCA_043750075.1 Acetobacteraceae bacterium
TGCCCGTGACCTTTCAGGGCCAGCCGCATCACCTTGGCTGGTACGAGCCGGATCATCTGGTGCTGGAAGCAAACGCGCGGTTGCTGGCCCGCCGCGATCCACAGTTTGGTTTTTCCATCGTGACACCGGATGGCACCGCGCATCACGATGCTGATGGCTTGCGGTTCGGCGAAGGGCTGAAAAATCCCGGCGGCGATGAGACGCTGCTGGCATGGTGGGAGGCGCATCAGGACACGATCCTGGCCTCGGCGCGGGAGGGGTTTGGTGTGCCGGAGGCCGAGGAACAGGAGGAAGTGGCGCGTCCCCCCGGTCTGCCGCCCCTGGGCCCCGTCGTGCTGCCGCCGCGCGCGTTCGAGGCGGTGGCCGCCCTGACGCGGGAGGCGAGAGGGTGCGAACGCTGCGATCTGTGGAAACCGGCGACGCAGACGGTGTTCGGGGAAGGACCAGCCGGGGCGCGCGTGATGTTCATTGGCGAGCAGCCGGGCGATCAGGAGGATGTCATTGGCCGTCCGTTCGTGGGACCGGCCGGACAGTTGCTGGATGAGGTGCTGGAGGAAGCGGGGATTGACCGCCGCCAGATTTACATCACCAACGCCGTGAAGCATTTCAAGTTCACCCAGCGCGGGCGGCGGCGCATTCATCAGCCGCCCTCACCCGAGGAAATCCGGGTGTGCCGGGCGTGGCTCGACGCGGAGCGGGCGGCGGTCAATCCGGCTTTGGTGGTGTTGCTGGGTGGCAGCGCGGGCCGCGCGGTGCTTGGCCGTCCGGTGGCGGTGATGAAGGAACGGGGGCGGAGTTTTCCCCTGGCGGATGGCGGGGCCGCGTTTTTGACGGTGCATCCGTCTTATTTGCTGCGGTTGCCGGATGCGGAGGCGCGTGCGCGGGAGCGGGTGGGTTTTCTGCGGGATTTGCAGACGGTGCGGGGGTTGATGGAGGCTGGGTTTTAAAGCGTGGGGCTCCGCCCCCTGCCCCGCCAAGGGGCTTTGCCCCCTGGACCCCCACCAAAGGCGGTAGCCTTTGGAAACCATCCATTGGTGACTCCCTGGAGGAGGTCCAGGGGCTCGGCCCCTGGCGGGGCGCGGGGCAGCGCCCCGGCCTTTCTTTCCTTCAGACGATTACTCTGTCTTCTCACCCCGCTCCTGGCCTCACCCGCGCACGCGGCCTGGGACTCCTTCGAAATCATTCAATGGCAGCAACGCGACGCCGCACGGCTGACCACCCTCCGCCAACTCGGCATCAGCGCCGTCACCGTGATCGCCAACCGGGACGGCTCCGGCACGCCTCTGGAACAACAAACCGCCGCCCCGCGCGCGACGGGATTGCGCTGGTACATCGAAAACATCGCCACCGATTTTTATTCGCCCTATCATCAGTACACACGCGGCAAACCGGAGCACTGGCGTTTCCTCGCGGCGCAGGAACTGTATCGCGCCAATCCCGATGACAACACCGCGCTGTTCCGCCAGCCGCCGCTGGCGGACCCGGCCTGGCGCGCACGGATCGGCGCCCGGCTGCGGGACACCGTCAGGGACCAGAAACGGTACAAACCGCTTTATTACTCGCTTGGCGATGAAACTGGCATCGGCGATCTGGCCGCGTTCTGGGATTTCGACCTGTCGCCGTCCTCAATCGCCGGATTTCAGGATTGGTTACGATCCGAGTATAAATCTCTCGATGCGCTGAACGCCCAATGGGGCACGGCGTATCGCGCCTGGGACGCCATCCAGCCGGAAACCACGCGTCAGGCGATGCGCCGCGCGGATGACAACTTCGCTGCCTGGAACGATTTCAAGGCCTGGATGGACACGTCCTTCGCCCAGGCGTTGCGGTTTGGCACGGACGCGGTGCATCGCGCCGACCCGGACGCGCGCGCGGGGATCGAGGGCGCGCAAATCCCTGGCTGGGGCGGCTACGATTACACCAAACTCGCCCATGCGGTGGATGTGATCGAGATTTACGACGATGGCGAAAATCTCCCCATTCTCCGCTCGCTCAATCCGCGGGCCATCCCCCTGGTCACGAGCGGCGCCGCGACACCGGCCGCGCTGCACGGCCTCTGGCGCGAGGTGCTGCGGGGGGCGCGCGGCCTCATTCTGTGGGATGAGGATGACAGCATCGTTGGACCCGATGGCGTCCCTGGTCCACGCGGGCAGGCCTACGCGCCGGTGTTCGCCGCGCTGCGCGGGGCGATCGGGCAGCGGATGATCGAGGCCGAACCCTTGTACGATTCGGTCGCGATCCTGTATTCCCCGGTCAGTTTCCGTGTGCGCTGGATGCTGGATCACCGGGCCGGGGGCGATGCGTGGATGCACCGCTCCGCCGAGATCGAACTCGGGGACAATGCTTACCGTGCCGCGCTGCGTGACTATACCGCCGCCCTGGCGCGCATGGGCCTGCGTCCCCGGTTCATCACGCCGGAGCAACTGGCCGGGGGGCCGCCCGCGGAAGGGGTGCTGATCCTGCCGCACGCGCTGGCCTTGTCGGACCGGGAAATACGTTCGATCGCCGCTTTCCGTGGCCAGGTGATCGCCGATGTCCCGCCTGGCCAGTTCGATGGCCATGCACGCCGCCGCGTGGCGCCCCCGGTTCCCGCCACCCTCGTCCCGCCGGCCGGTCTGGCGCGCGTTCTGACGCTCACGCCGCCGTTCCGGGTCGAGGCGCCGGACAGCGATGTCGATACTTACCTGTTTCGTTCCCGGGGCCGGCGGCTGCTGGCGTTGCACCGCCGCGCGCCGGGAGGCGCCGCCGGACCCGTCACGGTCCATTTGAAGGGCTGGCGCGCGCGGGATCTCGTCACGGACCGGATGCATGACGGGACCGGGCCGCTGTCGCTGACGCTCGATCCCGTCGCGCCGGTTTTCCTGGAGATCAGCCGGTGATCCCTGGCGCGGTCATGGGTGTTTGTGGATCGGATCGACCCAGAACACGGTGTCCGGCTTTTCCACCGGCTCGATGTCCAGGTTCACCACCACCGCCTCGTTGTCGCTGCGCACCAGGACGCATTCCAGGGTTTCGTCGGCGCTGCCGTTGATTTCCTGATGCGGCACATAGGGCGGGATGAAGATGAAATCCCCGGCCTCGGCCTCGGCGATGAATTCCAGCTTCTCGCCCCAGCGCATCCGGGCCTTGCCGCGCACGACATAGATGACGCTTTCCAGCGCGCCGTGGTGGTGCACGCCGGTCTTGGCGTTGGCGTGGATGTTGACCGTGCCGGCCCAGATTTTCTGAGCGCCCACGCGAGCCTTGTTGATCGCCACCGCGCGGTTCATGCCAGGGGTTTGCGCCGTGTTGGTGTCCAGTTGGTCGCCCTTGATGACCCGCACGCCGTTCAGCCGCCAATCGACCGTGCCTGGCGCGGGCGGCCCCTCATGGGGATGATCGTGATCGTGGCTGTGACTCATGATGCCGGCTCCGCGTGTTCAGGGGGGTATTGTCGCGCGTTCCATGTGTGAGGGAAAGTCTTGGCCAGGGAAGGGACCAGGGAAGGCAATCCCCTCAACAAGGGAAGGGGCTTTCCTCACGTAAGGGTCAGGGACGGGTTCCAAGGGCCGCCGCCCTTGGTGGAGGTCCAGGAGGCAAAGCCTCCCCAGGGGCCATGGGGCAAAGCCTCCCCAGGGGCCAGGAGGCAAAGCCTCCCCAGGGACCATGGGGCGGGATCGCGGGGCAGCGCCCAGGCTTTGTTTCGGCCGGCGCGTTTATGGACGCACGGAAAACGCTGGTGCCGGTCAATGAAGCTGATCATTTCCAGTACAGGTATATTCACGAGTAACCACAACGTAACCGCCCGCACGCATTATCACCGGCATGATCCGATATGCATCGCAAGGGGGCAATATGCCTGGTGTGAGACTCAATCGCCGACGCTTCATCGCCGCGACCGCTGGTATGGTGTCCGCGGCGGCGGCCCGGACCGCGATGGCTGAAGCGGAAACCCTGGCGGCGGGCCCCCGCCCCCTCTCTCAACCAGTGTCCGTCCCGGAACCAGTGCCCGTCCTGAACGCCCGGCCGGACACGGCCGCTGTTCAGAATGCTCAGCCGGCGCCGGCGGTTGTCCAGGAGACGCGGCCCGCCGGGCAGACGCTGCCGTCTCCGAAAGGGAGGGTCATTCTGTCCATCAGTGGCAGGATCAGCGTGACCAACACGGCCAGCGCGGCGCGGTTCGACCGTGAGATGCTGGAAGACCTTGGCCTCGCCAAATTCACCACCATGACACCGTGGTACAACGAGCCAGTGACGTTCGAAGGGGTCAGGCTGGACCGCCTGATGCAGGTGGTCGGCGCGTCGGGTGAGCAATTGCGGGCGCGGGCGCTCGACGATTACACGACGGAAATTCCGATCGCGGATTTCGAGCGGTATCAGACGATCCTGGCGATGAAACGGAATGGCAACTACCTGCCGGTCACCGACAAGGGCCCCTTGTTCATCGTCTACCCGTTCGACAGCCATCCCGACCTGAAACACCAGCGATTCTATGCTCGTTCCGCCTGGCAGGTCGCCCGCATGACTGTTATCTGACAGGTTGGATGCGATGATCAGCTCCATGTTGACGCTTCAGGCATCCCCCGACATGACCTCCGTCCGCTGGATCAGAACGGCGCTGGTCGCCATTCTGGCCGCGCTTTTGTTCTCCGCCGCCTATACCACGACCCTGACCATCGAGCGGCAGGCGACCTTGCAAAAGGTCAGCCGCTACAACGCCACCTGGCTCGCCAGTCAGGCCAATGCGCAGGTGGTGCGGTTTCAGCAACGAGTGGCCGAATACGGCTTGCCGGGCATCGATGTGGACGCGGATGAGGTGAAGGTCCGCCTCGACGTGCTGGTCAACCGTGTGCAGGTGCTGACGGCGGGGGAGGCCGGCGAACTGATCAGCACCGACCCGGCGCTGACCGGGATCGTCGCCAAATTCGC
>JAYVCG010000386.1:0-3378 GCA_043750075.1 Acetobacteraceae bacterium
TCCCCAAAGACCCGGTCAACATCGACGCCAGATCGGACAGCAAATCCCCAAAAATATTCGAGGTCACGATCACATCGAACTGCCGCGGCGCCCGCACCAACTGCATCGCGCAATTATCGGCGTACATGTGCGACAATTCGACATCCGGAAACTCCCGCTCCCGCAGCGCCGTGACCGTCTGCCGCCAGAACAGGCCGGACTGCATCACGTTGGCTTTCTCGACACTGCACACACGGTTTTGCCGTTTGCGCGCCAGTTCGAACGCCACGCGGGCAACACGCTCGATCTCATGCGTTGTGTAGGTCTCGGTATCGTAGCCGCGCTGCTGCCCGTCCGGCAGCGTCTCCACCCCGCGCGGCTCGCCGAAATAAATCCCGCCGGTGCTTTCCCGGACGATCATGATGTCGAGACCCCGGATCACGTCGGGCTTCAGGGTCGAGGCATCCACCAGCGGATCGAACACGATCGCGGGCCGCAAATTGGCAAAGATGTCGAGTTCCTTGCGCAGCCGCAGGATCGCCAGTTCCGGCCGCATGTCAAAACCCAGCTTGTCCCATTTCGGCCCGCCGACCGAGCCGAACAGGATCGCGTCGGCGTCCTTCGCCGCCTGCATGGTGGCGTCGGTGATGGGCGTCTTGCGGGCGTCGATGGCGGCGCCGCCGACCAGATCCTCGGTCACGTCGAAGGTGACCATGCGGCGGTGGTCCATCCAGTCGATGATGCGGCGCACTTCGCGCATCACCTCGGGGCCGATGCCGTCGCCCGGCAGAATCAAGAGTTTCTTGTTGGCCGGCATGACGCGGTATCCTTTTCGTTCAGACGGAGATCGTCGGCATCCAGGGCTGGCTCTGCCGGCGTCCAGTTTCGTACGCGTCGATCGCCGCGCCGTGATGCATCGTCTGGCCGATGTCGTCGAGCCCGTTCAACAAGGAATGCTTGCGGAACGGATCGATCTCGAAGGGAATTTCCTCGCCGCCCGGACGCACCACCACCTGGCGTTCCAGATCGACGGTGACGCGGGCGTTGCCGCCGAGTTTGCTGTCCTCGATCAACTGATCGCAGACCGCGCGCGGCAGGCGCACCGGCAGGATGCCGTTTTTAAAACTGTTGTTGTAGAAGATGTCGGCGAAATCCGGCGCGATGATGCAACGAATGCCAAAATCCAGCAGCGCCCAGGGCGCGTGCTCGCGGGACGAGCCGCAGCCGAAATTCTCGTGCGCGATGATGATCTCGGCTTTTCGATAGGGTTCCTGATTCAAAACGAAATCCGGGTTTTCCGATCCGTCCTTATTGAACCGCGCGGAATCGAACAGATGCACGCCCAGACCGGAGCGTTTGATGGTCTTGAGGAAACGGGCCGGAATGATTTTGTCCGTGTCGATGTTCTGCATCGGCATCGGCGCCGCGACACAGGTCAATTTGGTGAATTTGTCCATGACGCGTTCTCCCCGTTCAACCCAGTTGCCGCACGTCGGCGAAAAATCCCATCACCGCGGCGGCGGCGGCCATCGCGGGGGAGACCAGATGCGTCCGCCCGCCCGGCCCTTGCCGTCCCTCGAAATTCCGGTTCGAGGTGCTGGCGGACCGCTGACCCGGCGTCAGCTTGTCCGGGTTCATCCCCAGACACATGGAGCAGCATGGGTCGCGCCATTCGAACCCGGCTTCGAGCAGGATGCGGTCCAGCCCTTCCTCCTCAGCTTGTTTCTTGACCTGACCAGAGCCCGGCACCACCAGCGCCTGCACGCCCGCCGCGACTTTCCGGCCTTTCGCCACATGGGCGGCGGCGCGGATGTCCTCGATACGGCCATTGGTGCAGGAGCCGATGAAGACGACATCCACCTTCACGTCGGTCAGGCGCTGGCCCGGTGTCAGGTCCATGTAGTCCAGCATCCGTTGCAACTGCGCCCTCTTGCCCTCGTCGGGCTCATCGGAGGGGTTGGGAACGACGCCCGTGACGGGGATCACGGCGCCGGGGGTGGTGCCCCAGGTGATCATCGGCGCGATCTCGGCCGCGGTCATGAAAACCTGAGTATCGAAATGCGCGCCCGGATCGGTGGGCAGGGTCTTCCAATGGGCGACGGCCTGCTCGTAAGCCTCGCCTTTCGGGGAGAACTCGCGGCCCTTCACGTAGTCGAACGTCTTCTGATCCGGGGCGATCAGACCGGCGCGGGCGCCCGCCTCGATCGACATGTTGGACACGGTCATGCGGCCCGCCATGTCCAGCGCCCGGATGGTGTCGCCAGTATATTCGATGACATGGCCGGTGCCGCCCGCCGTGGTGATCTTGCCGATGATCGCCAGCACGATGTCCTTGGCGGTGCAGCCCAGACCCAATGTCCCCGATACGTCAATCCGCATGTTCTTCGCCGGGTTTTGCAGCAGCGTCTGCGTCGCCATCACATGCTCGACCTCGGAGGTGCCGATGCCGAACGCCAGCGCACCCATGGCGCCATGCGTCGAGGTATGGCTGTCGCCACACACGATCGTCGTGCCGGGCAGGCTAAGGCCGAGTTCCGGGCCGATGATGTGAACGATGCCTTGGCGGACATCCATGATCGGAATGTAGGGAACGCCGAACGCCTTGACGTTCGCTTCCAGGGTTTGCACCTGGATGCGGCTGTCCTCTTCCTGGATTTCATTGGCTGTCCGCGGCCCTTTGGTGGGGATGTTATGATCCGCCACGGCGATTGTCAGGTCTGGACGGCGTAGCTTGCGGCCCGCCAAACGCAGGCCTTCGAAGGCTTGCGGGCTGGTGACCTCGTGGACGAGATGCCGGTCGATATAAAGGATGCAGGTCCCGTCCGGGAGACGTTCCACGACGTGGCTGTCCCAGATCTTATCAAACAGCGTGCGCGGCGCGGAACCGGACATGGCAGCCTCTCCTGGATCGGTTTGTTCAGCGCCGTGGTGTGGCCGAACAACGGCCGCGATGCAAGATGGAGGGGTTGGCCCGACAGGCCAATCGGACGAAGGAAAGAAAGCCTTGGGCTCCGCCTCTGACCCCGCGAGGGCGCTGCCCTTCGAACCCGCCAAGGCAGGGCCTTGGATGCCATTTATTTCGGGGAGATGAGACAGGGGGCCGACACGGATGTCGCAATCGCCTCGGATGGCCCCCTGTCTCATCTCCCCCAACCGATCGCGGTCCAGGGATCGTATCCCTGGTGGGTTCGAAGGGCAAAGCCCTCGTGGGGTCTGGGGCAAAGCCCAAGGCTTTCTTTCCTTCGCCCGATTGGCCTGGGACGGACGCATCGTGGTATGGACTCCCGTGAACACGCCATTGGACTCCGCGCGAGGACACCGCCATGAAAGCCGGCCTTTTCGTTACTCTTGAAACCGAATCGCGTTTCGATGTTTCAGCCCACCTGCGGGAACTGACGG
>JAYVCG010000387.1:0-4225 GCA_043750075.1 Acetobacteraceae bacterium
CAAGAATGTCGTCGTCCAGGGCGCCGCCCATTACCTGGGCGAGTGCTCGGGCGGCAAGCTGCTGGCGGTCTACGATCCCACCGAAGCCGCCGATTTCACCGATACCGTCATCCACGAATGCGGCCATGCCTTCTCGCAGGCCCCGGCCGGCACGCCGCCAGGCCCGTCCGCGACGCACGCCACCATTCCGGCGCACCCGAACACCAAGGACCTAGGAAAAGGCAACCATTGCTGGTACGAGGCCGGCAAGCAGACGACCAAGAGGGTCTACACGATGGCCTCCGCCACGATCGTGAGCGGGGGAACAGGCTTCACCAACGCCGACCTGGGCAAGGATGTCAAACTCAGCGGCGGCCAGAGCGAGGCAGTCGCCAAGATCAGGATCGCCACCGTGACGGGCGGGGCGGTCACCCACATCCAGTGCCATGGCGGTAGCGAATATACCACCAAGCCCGCCAATCCCATCACTGTTCCGGCGGGCGCCGGAACCGGACTGACCGTCGACGTGACCTGGGTCGAGAAGGATTCCGGCACATCCATGAAGGCTTCGGACGCGATCGCGCCCTGCGTGATGTATGACTCTGGACCGCAGGCCAAGGGCATCCATAAGTTCTGCGATGTCTGCGCGCCCTACATGCTGGCCCAGGATATGGCGAAATTCAGATAGGATGCCCCGGTCCTCATGGCGGAGTTAGAACCGATGAATGAATTCCAGGCCATCATGACCGAGGCCGCGCGGATGCCGGACGAGGCGTTCTTTGAAATGGACTCCGCCCGGCTCGCGGCGCTGAAGACGCATATGGGCAAGGCGATCCGGAGCGCCGGTCTCCGCGCGCCGTACCCCGATCCGCCCTATCCTGATCCGCAGGCGAGCCTCGCCTGCGCGGCGCCGACCAACGTCCATCTCGCGCGCCATCCCGCCGTTCCCCTGCTGGTCATGACCCACACCAACGGCCTGCGGGAATGGATGGTGCGGTCCAGGACCAACATGCTGCTGGTGGCCTCCGACCTGGAGACAGGCGCCATGCGCGTGATCCGCCCGATGGATGGCGACAAGCGCATGCGCGAACAGGGCCGCTCGACCGACGCCCCCGTGCCCGACACCTTCAAGGCCATGATTACCCAGACCGGCGCCGAACGCCTCAACGTCCTCGACTACGGCTTCGACGCCCGCCTGGGTTTGCATGTGGCGCTGAGCGTGATCCTGTACGACGTTCCCTCCAACGTCGTGAGCGTGCGCGTCATCTCCGAGGAACGGCGGATACGCCGCGCGCCGTTCGCCGTGCCCACGCCCTTCCTCCGGCCCTTGCCCTTCGCCGGCGCCCCCGGCCAGGCCGGGGCGATGCTGAAACTGCCAGGCGCCAAGGTCGCGGGCGGCGCTCCTTTCCTGGTCGAGGGCCATGTCCGCCTGACCCCGCCCACCCACGCGCCGGTCATGCGCGCCGCTGGCGACACCACCCAGCCGCTGCTGCCGGTCAGCCTGTTGTTCGTGCAAAAGGACCGGCGCGCGGCGGATTCCATCAACCTGCTGGTGCCCGTGCGCCGTACCGCCGATGGGATGGTCGAGGCCGGTTTCCGCTTCGACCTCTGGGACTCCGGCACGGTCCCGCCGGGCCGGTCCAGGCTGTATCTCGTCACGGGCGATCAGCTCGCCGGGCCGTATGAATTGGAGCGGGCGGGTTAGGGCCTGTCGTCAATTCCAGGTGGAGGGCGGTCAGGGCTTTCAGTGCGACAGACCCATGCTCCACCAGCGGGGCGCATGATTTCAGATGCGCCATACGGAAAACTCCTTAAAATCCCGCATGGTGTCCGCTCGCCCTGGTCAGGTCTCGCGTCCGGGTCAGAGGGCGGCGGTCACACCGCTCGCTTCAGATGACAGCGTGGCGCCCCAGGGAGGCATGGCGATGGACAGCCTGTACGACGAAGACATCGTGCTGTGGAGCGAACAGCAGGCCGCTCTGCTGCGCCGCCGCGCGGCGGGCGAACTGGTGAACGACGCCGCATTGGACTGGCCCAACATCGCCGAGGAAATCGAGAGCGTCGGCACTGAACAACGGTTGGCCTTTCAGTCGCATATGCTTCAGGCAATCCTTCACATTCTCAAAGCCGCGGCATGGCCGCATTCCCGTGAGGTGCCCCACTGGCGGTCTGAGGCCATGCTGTTCCGGTCGCAGGCAGCGGACCGGTATCTGCCCTCCATGCGGCAAAGACTCGATCTGGACCATCTTTATGCGCAGGCGCTGCGGGCCATGCCCACGACCATCGACGGGCAACCGCCGCTGCCGGTGTCGCGGACCTGTCCCGTGACGCTTGAGGCGCTGCTCGGCGACGATGAACTGATGTTTGACGCGGAACGGGATTCCGATCCTTCATGACCTGACAGGCGGCGCGATGCCCGCCCCGGATCAGGAGCGTAGCCCGTGGTCGCGTTTTTTTCGTACCAGACACAGCGCGCGCATGTTTCATTATTATTTCGTCCTGTTATTTCGCACTCTGACATGACCGCGACGCGGGATTTTCCCAGGGCTTCTTTGTGTCTTTGTGCCTTTGTGGTGATATCATCCGGCCCATCAGCCAACGAGGCCCATGACCGCCAGTTCGCGACCTGGCAACGACCGCGAAATATCACCACAAAGACACAAAGACACAAAGAAGCAAGCGGTCACGCCGCGCGAGGCCCATCCAGCGCCGCCACACGCGGCATGGCCATGGAAACACGCCCCCATGAAACCCTTGACGCGCCACCACTAATGCCACCATATCCCGGTCCAGATGGCCTCGATCTCCGACATAATCAGCCGCATGCGAGACAACCCACAAGGGGTCCGCTTCGCGGATGTCGAGAAAATGTGTGACCATTCCTCTGTCCCGCCGCGTCAACGCGCGACCAGCCACACCGTCTACAAAACGCCCTGACCGGGAGACCCGCGCGTCACCATCCAGCGGGACAAGGGCGGCAAGGCGAAAGCGCACCAGGTGAGGCAGGTTCTTCAGGCCATCGATAAAGGGGAGGAGGCGCGCAATGCCCGATAATCATTACACCTACCGCGTCTCCTGGTCCCCCGAGGACAACGAGCACGTCGCCACCTGCGCGGAATTCCCCAGCCTGTCGTGGCTCGCCGCGGATGAACTGGAGGCATTGCGGGGCATCAGGCGCCTGGTGACCGCCACGGTGCGGGACATGCGCGCCGCGGGCGAGAAAATCCCCGATGCCATCGCCGACCGGCGTTACTCCGGCCACCTGACGCTCCGGGTTCCCCCGGAACTGCACCGCCGTCTCGTCACGGAAGCGGCGGAATCCGGCATCAGCCTCAACCGGCATGTGAGCCACAAACTCGCTCATGGCTGATCGCGGCCAGTGGCGCCAGTGGCGCCTGTGGCGATCCGGCCCGCGCGATCCGGCCCGGCGCCACGCCCATGAGACCGGCATCTTCACCCGTTCAGCGCCTCCCGCACGAGGCGCAGCAATTCTTCTTCCCGGTACGGTTTGCGCAGAACCCTCGCATTCGATGGCAGGACGGCGCCGTTGTTCGCCATGTCGGAAAAGCCGGAGGTCAGCAATATCTTCAAATCTGGCCGCAGCAGGGTGGCGAGACGCGTCAGCTCGTGCCCGTTCATGCCGCCGGGCATGACGATATCGGTGAACAGGAGGTCGATCTCCCGGCCGCTCTCGATGGTGTCGAGCGCCGCGCGGGCATTGTCCGCCTCGATCACGCGATAGCCAGCGGTGGCCAGTTGGCGGACGAGAACCTGGCGGAGCACGGCATTGTCCTCCACCGCCAGAACGATCTCGTCGCGGCCTCGCCCAGCAAGCGGTGGACGCGCTGGCCCGGCCGGGATGTCCGGTGTGGCCGCGTCCCGCGCCGGGGGAAGATACAGCCGGAACGTCGTGCCTTCCCCAACCTCGCTGTAGGCGCTGACATGGCCACCGGATTGTTTCAGGAAGCCGTAAACCATGGAAAGGCCCAGTCCGGTGCCCTGGCCTGGCTCCTTGGTGGTGAAGAAGGGGTCGAAGATACGCTCCAGCACCTCCGGCGGCATGCCAGTCCCGGTATCGCGCACTTCGATCAGCACGTAATCGCCAGGCACGACCTCGGCGTTGATCCTGGCGTAATCCTCATCCAGCGCCGTGTTACGGGTGGTGATCGTCAGGCGCCCGCCGCGCGGCATGGCATGGCGGGCATTGGTCGCCAGGTTGGTGATCGACGTTTCCAGTTGCACCCGG
>JAYVCG010000388.1:0-3641 GCA_043750075.1 Acetobacteraceae bacterium
CCGCGGGAGCGGGGGGGCCAGGATTCCATCGCCAGGGCCGCGCCGGCCGGCCATTCCGCGCCCATGCCGATGCCGAGGAGGGCACGCCAGAAGAACAGGAAGGCGAAGCTGGGAGAGAAGCCAGCGATGAAGTTACAGACCGAATACCAGATGATGGAGATCATCAGCGGGGTTTTTCGTCCCATCCGGTCGGCCATCCAGCCCGCCACCGTGGCGCCCACGAGGCGCAGCCAGAGCGTGACGGTGAACACCGCCGTCACCGCCGTCAGCGGGACGCCGAATTCCTGGCTGATCGGCACCATGATGAGCAGGAAGATGGTGAAGTCGAAGGCGTCCAGGGTCCAGCCCAGCCATGCGGCGGTGTAGGCGTACCACTGGTCCTTGGTGGGTTCTTTCCACCAGGGAATGGCCCCGGCGGTTCCAGTCGTGACTGACATGTGGATCCTCCCCTTCCTGATGTTTTCACATCAGTGTGTTCGCGCGGTTCCGCGTCGCTTTGGGACTGTGCGGGAACAGGGCGTGACGCGTCAATTGGCCTGTGTCAAATCTCATGGGGCATTCAAGGGCGGGACGCGGCCCAGAGCCTGACAAACACCACCCACTCCGGTAAACTCCCCGTGAAGGAGCCGCCATGCACGTCCCCACCTCATCCGCCTTCAAGGAAAACGCCCACCGCGCCCTGGGCGATGCGGGCCTGCAACGGGCGCTCGCCCGCAGCGGCACCAGCTTCATCGCCCGCCGCGCCGCCGCCGTGGCCAATCTGCCGGAGTTCGAAACGCTGCGCGACACCGCGCGCGACATCAAGAACCACACGCTGGCACACCTGGATTTCTACCTGGAGGAATATGAACGCAACGTGCTCGCCGCCGGGGGCCAGGTCCACTGGTGCGCGGACGCGGACGAGGCACGCGCGGCGGTGCTGGCGATCTGCCAGAAAGCGGGCGCGAAAACCGTGACCAAAGGCAAGTCGATGATCGGCGAGGAACTGGCGATCAACGACCACCTGGAACGGCACGGAATCACGCCGGTCGAAACCGATCTCGGCGAATACATCATCCAGCTCCGTCACGAACTGCCAAGCCACATCATCGCCCCGGCCTTCCATCTGAACATGGAGGACTGGGAGGAAGCCTTTCGAAAATTCCACACCGATCTGCCCGCGGACCGGCCGTTGAAGGAAAGGCGTGACATTCTGACCGAGGCGCGCACGAAACTGCGCTCCAGTTTCCTCACGGCTGACGTGGGCATCACCGGGGCCAATTTCCTGATCGCCGGGACCGGCAGCAGCGTGATCGTCACCAACGAGGGAAACGGCGATCTGACCCAGACCCTGCCGAAAGTACACATCGTGCTGGCCAGCCTGGAAAAAATGGTGCCGACGCTGGAAGATTGTACTTCCTTGCTGCGCGTGCTGGCCCGTTCCGCCACCGGACAGGATTTTTCCGTCTACACGACGTTCTCGACAGGGGCACGGCGTCCGGACGATCTGGACGGGCCGGAGGAGTATCATGTCGTGCTGGTGGACAATGGCCGCTCCGCCATGATGGGGACCGAATTCCAGGACATGCTGCGCTGCATTCGTTGCGCGGCCTGCATGAACCACTGTCCGGTGTATGGCGCCGTCGGCGGTCATGCGTATGGCTGGGTGTATCCGGGCCCAATGGGCGCGGTGCTGACGCCCGGTCTGATCGGGGTGAAGGAAGCGGGCCATTTACCAAATGCCTCGACATTTTGCGGTAAGTGCGAAAGCGTCTGCCCGGTGCGCATTCCATTGCCGAAACTGATGCGCCACTGGCGCGAGCGGGAATTTGAGCGGCATCTGACGCCCGCCGCCGTACGATGGAACCTGGCGTTATGGGGGTTCTTCGCGCGGCGGCCTTCCCTGTACCGCCTCGCCACCCGCGCCGCCGCCCTGACCCTGGGCTTTTTGGGGCGTAAGAAAGGACGATTTTCGACAATGCCGCTGGCGGGGGGATGGACGGAGGCGCGCGACCTGCCCGCGCCCGAAGGGGATACGTTCTTCGCGCGTTACGCGCGCTCGGGGCATGGGAAGATCGTATCGTGAGTAAGGAAACGATCCTGACCGCGCTGCGCCGCGGTCTGCGGCGCGGACCGTTGCCCGAGGACCAGATCGCGATGCTGCGCGGGCGGCTGGAGCAACACCCGCGCCATCTGATCCCCGCGCGGAGCCGGGTGCCCCACGCGGAACAGGTCGCTCTGTTCGTGCGGAATGTGGAGAAGGAGTTCGGCTCCGTCACCCGTGTCGCGGACGATGCCAGTGTGCCGGGAGCCGTGGCGGATTACCTCGCCTCACAAAACCTGCCGGGGACGCTGGTGATGGCGCCGCATCCGGCATTGCGCGCGCTGCCCTGGTCCTCGCGTCCGTTGCTGGAGATCAGGGAGGGCCGCGCCGAGGGTTCCGACATGGTGAGCGTGCAGCACGGTTTCGCCGCCATCGCCGAAACAGGCACGGTGATGCTGCCCTCCGGCCCGGCACGGCCGACAACGTTGAACATTCTGACGGATACGGAAATCGTGGTGCTGCGGGCCTCGCGTGTCGTCGGTGCGTATGAGGAAGCGTGGGATTTGTTGCGCGCGGAGATGGGCGGGATGCCGCGCAACGTGATGCTGGTCACCGGGCCTTCGCGGTCAGCGGATATCGAGCAGACCCTGGAACTGGGCGCGCACGGGCCGCGGCGGCTGCATGTGGTGCTGGTGGAGGGGTGAGCGAAGACTCGCCATCCAGGTCATTCTGTGTGATGCGCGAAAGCGCAAGCGAATGATACCACAAAGACACAAAGGTGGAGACGGCGGGCCGGTGTGGAGTTTGGGCTGGAAAGATCCGCCTCGCGTCAGATGCCTGATTCGGATCGGCTCCCTCTCGGAATGGACGATCTTTGTGCCTTTGTGGTGTTATCCCCTTCGTTGGTTCCGGCATGGCGGCGCGGCAGGGGCACGCATGTTCCCCGCCGCGCGTCAGCCATCACCGGAACGGCGCCGGTTTCGCTTCCTTGAACGGCGTGCCGGATTCCGCCAGTTCACGTAACAAACGCGAGGGCGCCCACCGTTCGCCATATTGCTGATGCCAGTTGGCGATTTGCGCGTAGACGTCCTTCACGCCAATGCCGTCAGCCCAGTACATCAAGCCGCCCCGGTAACGCGGGAAACCAAAACCGTGCAGCCACATCACGTCGATGTCGCTGGCGCGGTACGCCTTGCCTTCTTCCAGGATGCGGCATGCCTCGTTCACCGAGGAGAACAACAGGCGGCGCAGGATTTCCGTGTCCGAAAAAGTTTTTTGCGGCACGCCCAGTGTGGCGGCGGTGTCCTTGATGATTTTCGCTACTTCGGGATCGGGATGCGGGGTGCGGTCGCCTTTTTCGTATTTGTACCAGCCGGCACCCGTTTTCTGACCGTAACGGCCGAGTTCCACCAGCTTGTCGGCGATCGGCAGTTTTCGATAATTGGGATTTTCGGCGGCGCGGCGGCGGCGTCCGGCGGCGCCGATGTCCAGGCCCGCGAGATCGCCCACCGCGAACGGGCCCATCGGATAGCCGAAATCGACCATCACCTTGTCCACCTGTTCGGGCAGGCACCCTTCCTCCAGCAGGATGACCATTTCCGCGTTGAACGGCGCGCGG
>JAYVCG010000389.1:0-5891 GCA_043750075.1 Acetobacteraceae bacterium
CTGACTGCCGGCCGCGATTGGCATCGCGAGGGCAGAGACCGACATGGCGACGCTCGCCGCGGCGGTCAGGAGGGTTGTGCGTATGGACATGGTTCATCCCCTTAGTATTAATTAACAGTTATTTCCCACCCGCGAGACCATGCGATCTTTATCTCACGCATTGGTAAGCACATTGGAGCAAAAACTGTGCCAGTAAATAATTCCAGGCGTCTGTTAGGGTAACTGCCCAGGTCCCCCCCCCGGCGTGCCCAGGCAGGCATCGTGAATCAGGTCTGTGGTCACAGCTTGTACCAAAAAACGGCGCCAAATGGGGTCAAGCAACGGCCACAGACCTGATTCACGGCGCCTACCTGGGCAGTGCCTGTTAGGTAAGGCAGAGGGTAAGTGTAAAGAATTCCGACTCCATCAAAACGTGTCAATATAAATGAATTGTATCTAAAATATTTATATACCCTGGATTAATATTAATAATAAATCCATACTTACAACCCGAGATGCATGGTCATGGGTTTTTCCAGTCCAGAATACAATTCTGGATTGGATTCTGGAATATGCGAAGGGTTAACATCGCGTCCTTATCCGACTCAGTTTGCCGGCCGAGGCGCGCATGGAGTGTAAGAAATCCTGACACACTTGCCGTTGGCTCATCAGCGCGACGGGAAATCAATATAAATGAATTGTATCTAAAATGTTTATAACCCTGGCTTTAATATTAATAATAAACCTATACTTACAATCAGAGATGCGTGGTCATGGGTTTTTCCATTCCAGAATACAATTCTGGATTGGATTCTGGAATATGCGAAGGATTGACATCGCGTCCTTAATCCGACTCAGTTTGCCGGCGGCAGCGCGCATGGAGTGTAAGAAATCCTGACAATTGCCGTTGACCCACCAGCACGATGGGAAATTCCGACATCGCCCGAGACCATAAATCGCGGTTTGATGTATTCGGGGCAGGTTCAGGATACGGGCTTATGCCGGGCTCGGCCTAAAGCGACGTCCAGAAATTATCGCTTCAGGCAGACGCTGTCCCATCCCCGTCATCCCCCGGCTTGACCCTAACAACAGTCGCACATCTTTTTTTCTCTGCGATATCAATGCGCTGTCGGGACAGAAACCACCCATGCCAGATGGATAAGGTCAAAATCCGTGCTTTCCATGACCTGGCGAATGCTGTCCGGCATGGGGGATTTTGAGTTTCCTCCCCATCCCGAAAAAGATGTGTGCATATGGTAGGGTCAAGCCGGGGGATGACGGTATGTGTCACTCTTTAAGCGTGATGGTGTGACACCCGGCTGTCCCTGCCTGGAATTCAGACGGCCGGAATGCGCGTGGCCGGCGTTCAGGCCGCCAGTTGGGTCACATGCGCCTCGATCTCGGCGCCGAACCGGGCTTCCGCCATTGACAGATCATACGCTGTTTGCAGGCCCAGCCAGAACTGGGGGGAGGTGCGGAAGCATTTCGCGAGACGCAGCGCGAGATCGGAGGTCACTGGCTCCGCGTCCGCGATGACAGGTTCCAGCCGACCCGCCTGAACTCCCAGCGCGGCGGCGAGGCAGATCGTGTTGAGGCGCATCGGTTCCATATACTCCTCGCGGAGGATGCGTCCGGGATGCATCGTCTTACCCTTGCGTGCCATCGTGACCCATCACCCTTTGATACAGCAC
This sequence comes from Acetobacteraceae bacterium, assembly GCA_043750075.1. Classification (GTDB taxonomy): domain Bacteria; phylum Pseudomonadota; class Alphaproteobacteria; order Acetobacterales; family Acetobacteraceae; genus Rhodopila. The sequence goes on from JAYVCG010000389.1 coordinate 1,671, forward strand.
AAAATGGCGGCGACTCATGGCATGATTGTGGCAAGATCGGCGCGATTGTGAGGTTTATGCGGTGAGCGCGCGATTCACGCGGGCCGTTTCCTGATGACGTAGCGTTGCTTCCCCTGGATCACCAATTGCCCGCTCTGGTTGTGAACGCTGGTGTGAAATCCGATCACGCCGGTCGTGCGGCCGGGGGTCAGCTCGTCGATTTCCAGCGCCGGATACAGCGTGTCCCCGGCATACACGGGCTTATGGAAACGGCTGGATTGTTCAATGAACCCCACCAGCGAGTCCTCGACCATGAAGGGAAACATCCCAGCACCCGGCGCGGTCTGAATGACCGACTGGAACCCGTGCGCCAGCAGGCCGGGCATACCGCGCGCCTTGCAGTATTCGACGTCGTAATGCACGGGATGGTTGTCGCCACTCGCCCCCTGGAACGCCAGAAACACCGCCTCCGTCATCGTTCTACTGGGCAGCACGAAGCGTTCGCCGAGTACGAAATCCTCGAACCAGCGCTGGTTGGGGATCATCCGGTGATCGGCGGGATTGAAATCGGTCACAGGGCGCCTCCTTCGCGCAGGGCGGTGATCGCGGCGGGGTCATGGCCCAGTTCGGCCAGGATGGCGTCCGTGTGCTGGCCGATGGCGGGCACATCGCCCATCACCGCCTCGAAATCGGTGAACTGGAACGGCGGCAGCAGGGCGCGGACGGGACCGTTCTCGGTCATGATGTCCCGCCATTTGTCGCGGGCGGAGAATTGCTCGTGGTTCCAGGCCGCCAGCGGATCGTTCAGGCGGCCATTGGCGATGCCGTGCCGTTCCAGCAGCGCCCCCACCTCCGCCGAGGTCATGGTGCTGAAGAAATCCTCGATCAACGCGGTCAGTGTCTGGTGGTTTTCCCGCCGCGCGTGCTGAGTGGCGTAACGCGGATCGGTGGCGACTTCTGGCCGGCCCACTACGCTGGTGCAGAAATTCACCCATTCGCGTTCGTTCTGCATGCCGAAGATGATCGAGCCATCCTTGGTTTTGTGCGATCCGTACGGCACGATCGCCGGATGCCGCGTGGGCAGGCGCGGCGGCGGCGTGCCGGCATAGGCGTGCCGCAGCATCGGATAGGTCATCCATTCGCCCAGGGCGTCGAGCATGGCGATCTTGACGTTGGCGCCCTCGCCGGTGCGGGCGCGGCGCAGCAAGGCGCCCATGATGCCGGTCAGCGCGTACATGCCGGTGGCGATGTCGGCGATGGAAATCCCCACGCGCGACGGCTCGTCCGGGGAGCCGGTGACGCTGATCAGCCCCGATTCCGCCTGGATCAGCAGGTCGTAGGCTTTTTTCCGCACCATCGGCCCGGTTTCGCCATACCCCGAGATGTCGCAGAGCACGAGTTTCGGATGCGCCGGTTTCAGCGCCTCATGACCCAGGCCAAGCCGCGCCGCCGCTCCGGGGGCGAGGTTCTGCACCAGCACATCGGCGCCGCCGATGAGTTGCATCAGAACCGCGTGTCCCGCCGGGTTTTTCACATCCAGCGTGATGCTGCGCTTGCCCCGGTTGAGCCAGATGAAATGGCTGCATATCCCGTTGACATAGTTGTCATAATCGCGCGCGAAGTCGCCCATGCCGGGCCGCTCGACCTTGATCACGTCGGCGCCGAGATCGGCGAGATGGCGGGTGCACAGCGGCGCCGCGACCGCGTGTTCCAGTGCTATGACGCGCATGCCTTCCAAAGGTCGCACCTGAACTGTTTCCCTGATCGTGGTTCCAGACGCCAGGAAAGCGCGGGCCAGGGGGTAAAGTCAAAAAACCCCCGCGACACACGCGACAAATATCGTGGCTTTTCACGACAATGCCGCGACAAAGCCCCGCCACCATCATGACATCGACATGAATCCCGGTCTTCAGGCCCCCGCCATGGGCGAGCCTCCCCGGCGCCTGTCCGCCTGGATCGGCGACATCGCCGCCATGATCTCCATACTGGGCTTGATCCCCCTGGCCATGGCGACGCTGACGGTCTGGCTCGACATACAATGAGGCGTACGTTTTTGACGGCATGGGTCAGGACTTTGCCCTGAAACCCGCCAGGAGGGCGCCGCCCTCCTGGACCTCCCGCCAAAGGCTCGCCTTTGGAAACCATCCATGGAGAATCATGGGATGGGTCCAGCCGCCTGGACCAGCCACGCGCTCCCCGCCAGGATGCGGCGATCATCCACTGGAGTCTGTCCCGCATGGCCCGCGTCCCCTCCCTCGAAAAATCCGACCTCGCCCCGGCGGATCAGGATTTGCTCAACCGCCCCATCGCCCTGTTCAAGGCCCTGGTGAACTCACCCAAGGCGGCGCGCGCGTTCTCCGGCGTCGGCGGGTTCATCCGCTACGGCAGCAAACTCGATCCACGGTTGCGGGAACTGGCGATCCTCCAGGTCGGCTGGCTCGCCCGCTCGCCTTACGAATGGTCGCACCATGTGAAGATCGGCCACGATTTCGGCGTGAGCGACGCCGACATCCAGGCGCTGATCGACGACACCGCCGGCCAGCCGGTCACGCTCGACACCCTCACCCGCGACGTGCTGCGCGCCGCGCGCGAGATCACCAGTGACGGCGCCATGGCCGCCACCACCTTCGCCTCCCTCCAGTCCATCCTGGGGAACGAGCAAATGGTCGATCTGACCATCACGATCGCGTTCTATTGCGCGGTCGTGCGCGTGCTCGGGACGCTACAGATCGAGGTCGAGCCCGACTACATGCCGTATCTGGAACGCTGGCCGCTGCCCGCCTGAACCGTCCTGTCTTCAGGCGGATCGCAACCCGCGCGCGTCAGAGCCTCCCCGCCGTGAGCGATCCATTCGCCACGGCGGGAGAATGTTCGGGCCCTGTCTTTCGGCGTCCCCGCGCGGCGGCGGAAAACGGAATGACCGCGATCATGATCCGGTGACGCGCGGCAGACCCATGTTTTCCTCAAAAAAGAGAAATATGTTTATTTTAATTTAAAACCAAAATTTCGTCGTAAATCAATGTCAATATTGATATATTAACATGAATTTCTTGACAGAGTTACGCCTCCTCCTGTATTTTGTGACATATAATGGATTTTTCCTGTAAATATCAGCAAATCAGAGGTTGTTCAGTGATAGCGCGGCATGAAACACGAGAGGAACGCGGGCTTCCGGCCACGCGGTCCACCACCGGAATCTCCGATCTTTCATTGAAATGGCGTTGAAGGCCAGGTCCTTGGCGCCCGCCAGCATGTCCGCCCGGAAAACCCGGATCGTCCCGCCCCGTTCCACCGGTTCCGGACACCGGAAACACGGCTTTTTTCCGGGCCCGCTTTCATACGAAGGCCCGCTTTCATACGAAGGATCGTGATCAACATGTTCCAGAAAACACTTTTGGCTGGCACGGCCTGCGCGTGGCTCATGGCGCTTTCAGCGCCGGTCCAGGCGGTGCCGACGCTGCAAATGGATGTCACGGTCTCCGGGGGGCCAGCCTCCGGTCTCCTGACCAACAGCACGCACACGGGTCAGTTGACGTTTGGGCCTTCTTCGTTGGGCGTGTTCACGGCGGTCACGGCCACCGGCACGGGACAGGGTTCGCTCAATCCGGGCGCCGGTAACACCCTCTCCCTGAACGCCGTCGCGACGACCGGGGGCGTGGCGGGCATCCTGATCATCCGCCTGACCGAGACCGGGCTGACCGATGCCGCCGGGGCGCGGGATTTCCTCAGCGTCGTTGGCGGCACACTGGGTTCGATCTTCGGGGCGGGCGCCTCCACCCTGACGGTTTCCACGTATATTGATGGGCTCGATGTCGCGTTCGGCACCGGCACACCGCTCGCGGCACAGTCCTTCAACGGTCAGGGCGTGCCCTTCGGCAGCAGCGATCTGAACCATGTTGTCCTGCATGGGGGCACGTTTTCCGAAACCATCATCCTGACGCTGGACGCCGCCGCGAATTCCACGACCAGCTTCGGCATTTTCGTCGCGGAAGCGGTGCCCGAACCCGCCTCCCTGCTGATATTCGGCCTGGGCCTCGCGGCACTTGGCGCCGCGCGCCGCCGCCGGGGCGGGATCGGAGCGGCCTGAGCCAGCGGCTCAGGACTGGTCCGGGAACCGCCGTGGTTTAACGCCCCCGCCCGCCTCCCAACAGCGTGCCAAGCGCGCCGCGCAGCACTTCCCTCGCCACCGCACTGCCCAGGGTGCGGGCGGCGCTGGTGGCGAGGCCCTCGACGATGCCCGCG
>JAYVCG010000390.1:0-3567 GCA_043750075.1 Acetobacteraceae bacterium
CCACGGCGGCATGCGCCCCGACCGCGACTGGCTGCAATTCGACTGCGCGCTGTCCTATGGTTTGTGCGAATATCAACGCACGCTGGCGATGCTGAAGGACGCGGGCTGGTCATGGACCCGGTGCGTGCCGCATGGCGGGCACCAGATGTCGCTGGCCATCGCCGCCGGTCTTGGCCTTGGCGGCAACGAAAGCTATCCGGATGTGTTCCAGCCCTATGGCGGCTTTCCTGATGGCACGCGGGTCGAGGACAGCATCGTGACGCTGCCTGAACTGACGGGCATCGGCTTCGAGGGCAAGGCGGATTTGTACGTCCACATGCGGGAACTGGCTGTCTGATACCACCCGCTTGAAGACTGACGCACGGCTCTTTCCTCGTCATCCCCCGGCCTGTCCGGGGGATCTGTATCAGCACCGTGCCGCGAGAGATCCCCCGGCCGGGACCGGGGATGAAGGGGAAAAGCCGCACGTCATTCTTTAAGCGGGTTGGTATACCGCGTTCGCACGAAAATCCGTGAAGTTCTGTCCGGGAACCGCGTTTGAACCCAGACCCGCTTTCACCGGCGTTCTGGGTGAAAGACGCATTTTTTTGAAGCGGGAGACCGGCCTCCGTTCCACCGGTCAAACGCGGTTCCCTGAAGACGGTCTCACGGATTTTCGCGCGGACGCAGTATATCAGCCCGCGCCGGTGTGATCGTTCCCTGAGCGGTCTGGGCTTGCACGCGCGGCGGCGCGAAGGCAAACGGCGAGGGTCAAAAGCAGATTTTGCACGGATTGCCCCTCTTTCCCATCCCGCGGACATGAAACGTTCCGCCAGGAAAATCAATGTTTTCCGGGGATTGTTTTCCGGGCATCCGCGCCAGCCTCCCGCGCACTTCCCTCGCGCCGCGCTTTGGTACTAAAACCCACCACGACATTGCCCGGAGGCGAAGACAGTGACCCAGCAGATCAACCTGGCGGAAATCGACCCTGACGCCGCCGCCACCACCTGGCTTCAGGCTTTCGACACCGCCCTGACCCACGGCGATACCCTGGGCGCCGCGCGGCTTTTCCTGCCGGACGGTCATTGGCGCGATCTGGTGGCGCTCACCTGGCACATCCAGACCATGAACGGCACCGCCGAAATCGCCGCCACGCTGGCGCGTACCGTGCCTGAGGCGCGGCCCGCCGGGTTCCGGATCGCGCCCCATCGCACGCCGCCGCGCCTCGTGACCCGTGCCGGAACCAGAACGATCGAGGCGCTGATCGCCTTCGAGACCGCGACCGGCCGGGCCAGCGGCGTGCTGCGCCTCGTGCCCAACGAGGACGGCGGATTGTCGGCCTGGGTCTTGCTGACCGCGCTCGACGAACTCAAAGGCCATGAGGAACGCACCGGCGCCCGCCGCGCCGGAGGCCAGGCCTATTCCCGGAAATTCGGCGGCGACAACTGGCTGGATCACCGCGAGAAGGCCCGCGCCTACGCCGGTCACGACCCCACCGCCCTGGTCATCGGCGGCGGTCAGGCCGGTCTCGGCATCGCCGCCTGCCTTGGCCAGCTTGGCGTCGATACCCTCGTCATCGACCGTCACGCGCGCGTGGGGGATGCCTGGCGCAAACGCTATCATTCATTGACGCTGCATAACGAGGTGCATATCAACCACCTGCCCTACATGCCCTTTCCGCCGAATTTCCCGGTGTTCATCCCGAAGGACAAACTGGCCAACTGGTTTGAACATTACGCCGAGGCGATGGACCTCAACATCTGGCCCGGCACCGAAATGGTCAACGGCGTGTTCGATGAGACCGAGGGACGCTGGGAAGTCTCGCTGCGGCGCGAGGATGGTTCGGTGCGCGTCCTCCGGCCCCGGCATCTGATCTTCGCCACCGGCGTCAGCGCCATTCCGATCCGCCCGGAGGCGCCGGGTCTCGATGATTTCGCGGGCACGGTGCTGCATTCCGGCCAGTACACCACCGGCCATGCCTGGAAGGGCCGCAAAGCGCTGGTGATGGGCACCGGCAACAGCGGTCACGATGTCGCGCAGGACCTGCACGCCAGCGGCGCCGATGTCACCATGATCCAGCGCGGCACGACGCTGATCGTCAGTCTGGAACAGGCGCAAAAAGTCTACGACATGTACACCGAGGGTCCGCCGCTCGCGGATTGCGATTTGCTGGCGACCGCCTCGCCTTACGCCGTGCTGGTGAAGGGCTATCAGATCGCCGCCGCCGCCATGCGCGCCGCGGACCAGGAATTGTTGCGGGGTCTGGCCGCGCGCGGTTTCCAGCTCGACAACGGCCCGCCCGACGACACGGGGTATCAGATGAAATATCTGCGCCGCGGCGGCGGGTATTATTTCAATGTCGGGTGTTCCGATCTCATCGTGAACGGCCAGATCGGATTGATTCAATACCAGGATATCGAGCGTTTCGTGCCGGAAGGCGCGCGTCTGAAGGACGGCACCATCGTCAGGGCCGACGTGCTGGTGGCGGCGACCGGTTACAAGAATCAGCAGGATGTCGCGCGCCTGTATCTCGGCGATGAGATCGCGGATCGCATCGGCCCGGTCTGGGGTTTTGACGAAGGCGGCGAGGAACGCAACATGTGGCGCCGCACCGCGCAACCCGGCCTGTGGTTCACCGCCGGAGGCCTGCCGCATGTGCGGATTTACTCGAAATATCTGGCGTTGCAGATCAAGGCGATCGAAGAAGGCGTGCTGAGCGCGGACGGGCCTGAGGGTGAACAGGCTCAGGCATCGCGGGCGGAGGCGGACAAGGGATTGTTGAACGCGTGATCCGGATGTTTTTCTGGAAAACCCGCGCGGGTTGAGGGGTCAGCGAAGCGTCTCACCACGGAGGACGCCGGAGAACCACGGAGACGCACGGAGGAGGATCGTGCCGGTGCATCCCCTCGGATTGACCATATTCTTCCTCCGTGGTTCTCCGTGCCCTCCGTGGTGTAAATCCTTCAAATGTTTCCACCGGGAAAGCCTCGCGGTGACAAAGGAAAACATCATCGCGCCGAAGTGAAATGTTCCGGGTGGAGATTGAGAGAACACCCGAACCTCACCACCCGTTCGCGCCGGTTTTCCCGGCAAGGGACCGCGGCGGCATCCCGCGTTCAACCCGGTGAACGCCTAGCCCAGCCGCGCCGCGCCCTCGGCGGTCAGATACGCCAGCCGCCCGCCCGCGATGGTCGCGACCAGCACGCGTTCCGTGGGCTCGAACAGCACGGCGTCGGCGCGTTTCCCAACCGCGAGCGTGCCGCGATCGGTCAGCCCCGCCGCCGCCGCCGGGTTGGCGGACACCAGCGCCCAGGCGCGGGGGAGGTCGAAGTGGCCGCGGCCGGCGAGAAGGAAGGCGGCGCGCGCCATCGCGGGGTAGTAATAATCCGAGGACAGCACGTCGCAGATCCCCGCCTCGGCCATCGCGGCGGCGGAAGCCCAGTTGAGGTGGGAGCCGCCGCGCACGACGTTGGGGCTGCCCATGACGACGTGCTCCCCGGCGGCGCGGGCGTCGCGGCCGACCGCCTCGGCCACGGGGAATTCGCAGATGCGGGCGCCGAGGGCGCGGAATTGGGCGCGCACCGGCAG
>JAYVCG010000391.1:0-2696 GCA_043750075.1 Acetobacteraceae bacterium
CCCTCCTGCTCCACCAGCAACAGGATCGTGTCGCCGTCGCAGTCCAGCCGGAATTCTTTCAAACGCTGCGTCTGGTGCGAGGACTCGCCCTTGCGCCACAGCGTCCCCCGGCTGCGCGACCAATAGCATACCCGGCCCGTGGCCAGCGTTTCCGCCACCGCCTCCGCGTTCATCCACGCCATCATCAGCACCTCCCCCGTATCATGCTGCTGGGCGATGGCGGGCACGAGGCCGTTGTCATCGAAGCGGAGGGCCGCGAGCACGGCGGCGAGGGTGGCGTCCTGGTCCATGGGTGCTATCCTGCCCCACCATCGCCACGGAGCGCCAGATGGGGTTTTCCCCCCGGACCGAGACCTTGCTGGAACACGCGGGCCAGATCTGCGGGGCCAAGGGCGCCCGCCTGACCGATCTGCGCCGTCAGGTGCTCGGGTTGATCCTCGATACCGAGGGACCGGCGGGGGCGTACGATCTGCTCGACCGGTTGCGCGCCACGCGGGTTGGGGCGGCGCCGCCCACGGTCTACCGGGCGTTGGAGTTTTTGTTGGAGAATGGGCTGATCCATAAGCTGGAGAGCCGGTCCGCGTATGTGGGGTGTGTCAGTCATGGGGATGCGGATCACGCGGCGCAGTTTTTGATTTGCCGGAGTTGCGGGAAGGTCACGGAGCTGGATGACCATGAGCTGGCGCACGCGCTGCGGGACGCGGCGGAGCGGCTGGGGTTCACGGTGGGGAAGGCGACGATCGAGGCGGAGGGGCGGTGCGCGCGGTGCAGTGTCAGGGCTCCGCCCTGAAACCCGCCAGGAGGCTCTGCCTCCTGGACCTCCGCCGTCATGCGACAGCATGCCAAGGCATGACGGCGGTAGCCCTTGGATCCCGTCCATGGAGTCACCAATAAAATGGTTCCAAGGGCGAGCCCTTGGCGGGGTCCAGGGGCGGCGCCCCTGGTGGGGTATTGGGGCGAAGCCCCGGCCCGTCTACCTTACCGAACCTTTCCACAACGGAGACTCCCCCATGCCTGTCATCGCCACCGCCGACGACGCGAGAGCCAACCGCCGCCGCGGCACGGCCGCCGATGGCGTGACCTTCTGGCACACCCTCTATATCGGCACTTCACGCTACAACATGGCGCCCGGCACCCCCGACCCGGACATGGAGGAACTCTTCCCCATGGCCTTCCTGGTCGAACAAGACCCCGGCAGCACCGCCAGTGCCCACTACCATCAGGCCGACCAGTTCCAGGTGGTCGTCCACGGCGACGCCATCATGGGCACCCACGCGGTCAAGCCCGTCACCGTCCACTTCGCCGCCGCCCACACCGCCTACGGCCCGATCCGCGCCAGCCAGGACACCGGCGTCCATTACTTCACCCTCCGCAACGGCTTCGACCCAGGCGCCCGCTTCATGGCGACGCCGGAAAACCGCGCCGCCCTGCGCACGGTGCCAGGACGCCACCACCGCGAACGCGTCGCCGGCCCCCTGACCACCAGCGAAACCGGCCCCATCCTCCGCCCCGAAACCGACGGCATGGGCGTCTGGCGCTACCGTGCCCAACCCGGCGAACGCCTGATCGGCCCAGACCCGGCCTGGGGCCGCGGCCAGTACTGGATCGTCGTCGAAGGCGCCATGACCCGCGAGGACCAGACCATTCCCTCCCTCTCCTGCGTCTTCGTCTACCCCGAAGATCCCCCCTTCAATGCCTGGGCCGGTCCCGAGGGCGTGGACGTGATCGCCATGCAATTCCCGTTGCGCTCCTGAACCGATGGCCAAACACATCCGCCTGAACGCCTTCGACATGAACTGCGTGGGCCATCAATCGCCCGGCCTGTGGACGCATCCGCGCGACCGCTCGGACAGCTACAACACGCTGGAATACTGGACCGATCTGGCCCAGACGCTGGAGCGCGGGCAGTTCGACGCGCTGTTCCTGGCCGATGTGCTGGGGATTTACGATGTCTACAAAGGCTCGGCCCGCACCGCGCTGGAAAACGCCGTGCAGGTGCCGGTCAACGACCCGCTGATGGTCATTCCGGCGATGGCGTTCGTGACCAGAAATCTCGGCTTTGGCGTTACCTGCGCGCTGTCCTACGAACATCCCTACCCGTTCGCGCGGCGCATGAGCACGCTGGATCACCTCACCCGCGGCCGCATCGGCTGGAACATCGTCACCGGCTATCTGGAAAGCGCCGCCCGCGGCATGGGAAGGTCGGAACAGTTCAGTCACGACGAACGCTACGCCATCGCCGAGGATTACATGGTGGCCACCTACAAACTCTGGGAAGCCAGTTGGGAGGATGGCGCCGTGCTCCGCGACCGCGCCACCGGACGCTTCGCCGACGCCAGCAAAATCCACCGCATCACCCATGAAGGCCCGTATTTCAAGGTCGATGCGATCCATCTGTGCGAGCCCTCGCCGCAACGCACGCCGGTGCTGTACCAGGCGGGCGCCTCCACCCGCGGCCGCCAGTTCGCCGCTGAGCACGCGGAATGCGTGTTCATCAATGGCCCCTCGAAGAAGGTCATCGCCAGCATCGTCACGGACATCCGCCGCCGCGCCGAAGCCTCGGGGCGCGATCCGGCGGACCTCGTGATCTACACGATGATGACGGTGATCACCGACACGACGCGCGAAGCGGCGCTGGAAAAACTCCGCGATTACCAGCGCCATGTCAGCACGGAGGGCGCGCTGGCGCTGATGTC
>JAYVCG010000392.1:0-3662 GCA_043750075.1 Acetobacteraceae bacterium
GTGGAGGAGGCGCTGTCGCCATCGACGCCGCCATAGGATTGCTCGAACACCAGGCTGGCGTTGAGGGACAAGGGCGTGTCCTGCCCGTACCGCGCGGTCAGATACCCGGACAAAATCAGCACGCCCTTGGAATGGAGCGGCCCCCCCAGCTCCACCTCCCGCTCGATGTCCACGATCCGCCCGTTCCCTGGACGGACACTACAGGTGATGCGCGTGGGCTTGCCGAACGCGAACCCGCCCAGAGCCATCACGCTCAACCCGTTGACCTGACCCACCGCGGCGCCCGCCGTGTCGATCAGCATGATGTCGCGGACAATCATCTCCTGCCCGAGATCGCGCACGCGGGAGGCACGGATGATCTGCTGTCCAATCGCGTGCTCCACATCCGCCCGTGTCGCGCGCTGGCGTCCGGCGGCGCCAGCCCAGTGATCGACCTCGGTGAGCAGGTCGCGGATCAGGTCCACGCGCAGGGTCAGCCGGTCCTGGTCATCGGTGATGCGGGCGGCATGTTCGATGACCCGTCCCACCGCTTCCCGGTCGAGCGGTCTGAGGCTTTCCTGCTTCACCATGGTGGCGATCATCCGCGCCAGCAGCCGCTCGCCATCGATGGTGCGCTCCACCGCGTCATCGAAATCCGCCAGTACCTTGAAATGACGGGCGAGATCGGGATCGGCGCCGCTGAGCATATAGTACAAGGACCGCTCGCCGAACAGCACGATCTTGATATGGAGCGGGATCGGGTCGGGCTCCAGCGAGACGGTCGTGGCCATGCCCATGAACCGCACCACGTCCTCGATGACGATTTCCCGCCGCGTCAGGGCGCGTTTCAGGGCAGCCCAGGAGTAGGGTTCGGACAGGAGGGAACGGGCGTCGAGCAGAAGGGTGCCGCCATTGGCGCGATGCAGCGCGCCCGCCTTGATCAGCCGGAAGTTGGTGACCAGCGCGCCTTGCATTTGCAGGTATTCGACGCGCCCGACGAGGTTGCCGAGGGTGGGCAGCAATTCCTCCACCACCGGCGCGTCGCGATCATCCTCCGACCGGGAGACCAGGACGTTGACCTCATAACGTTCCATTGCCATGGCCAGACGCACGGAGGCGGGCGGTTCCGCGGCGGCATCGGGCCTGGCGGTGAACAGCGCGATGTTCTCCACCAGATCGGCGGTGATCGCGGCGATGTGCGCCAGCGCGTCCGGCAGATCGGCGAAGGCGGCGCGCGCCGCGGCAATGGCCGTTTCCATCGCGAGGCGGGCGGTATCACGCTCCAGCGCCAGCACCGCGTCCCGCTGTTCCTTCTCCAGCCTGGGCATGCCGCGCAGCACGTCTTCGAGGTCTTTTTCCAGTGCCTCGACGGCCTCGCGCGCGGTGCTTTGTTCTTCCTGTGTCCAGGCGCTGTAGGCTTCGGGAGGCACGACCTTGCCATCGCGCATCGGCGCCAGGGTGAAGCCGGAAGGCGTGCGCAGCAGGGCGATGTTTTGTCCGCGCGCCTTTTCCCCCAGCGCGGCGAAGGCGGCGCCGCCCCTGGCCTGGATCGCCTGCTCGATGGCGCCACGATGCTTTTGGTAGTCCTCGCTTTCGAACACGGCGGGGAGCGCGGCCTTCAGTTCGATGACCAGATCGTGGACGGCTTTCTGGAACGGCACGGCGCGTCCCGCGGGCAGCGGCAGCGCGCGGGGCCGTTGAGGATCGGTGAAGTTATGCACATACACCCAGTCCGGCGGGCCGGGCTGGCCCAGGGCGGCTTCATCCAGCATCAGACGAACGGCTTCCCGCACCCGGCCGGCGGCGTCGCCCATGGCGAAGATGTTGAAGCCGGGCTGGCTGACGCAGGTGCCGAGGCCGATTGCTTCCCGCGCGCGCGGCTGATGGATCAGGCCCGGCAGGGCGGCGAGATCATCGGTGGTGGCGAAATCCAGCGCCGTGGGATCGGTGACGCGGTAGAGGCGGCCGGGCGGGAGAGGCTGGGGCGGTTCGGGCGAGGCCGTTGGCATGGGCGTGTATCTCCAGGAAATGCGCCCAGGTCTTGCGGCCATTGGCTCATGAGGCGATTTGTATCACTGTCCGTGAAAGCTCGCATCACGGGGGCGTCATCGGGCCAGTAAGGAAGGTTGTTCATGCTGACGCGGATTCGTGTCCAAGGTTACAAATCGCTCAGAGATGTCGAGGTCACATTACCCGAACTGGTTCTGCTGATCGGCCCCAACGCCGCGGGCAAAAGTAACTTTTTGGATTGCCTGCAATTGCTGTCGAAGTTAACCACGGCGCGCACGTTGAAGGAAGCGTTTGAACCCCCGTACCGTGGCAAACCGTTGGAGTCGTTCACATTCGGGCCAGATGGCGTGCGTGGGTCACTTGCCTGTGAAACGCTGCGCTTTTCCATTGAGGTGGATATCCGCCTGTCTCGTCAGGTTGTTGACACGGTCAACCGTCAGATCAGGGACATGCGCCGCACGACGCCAACCGGACCGGATGCCGGAGAAGATCCAAAAGGTCTTGTGCGTGAAAAATACCTCAGGTATAGAATCGAAATCGAAATGGTACCGCGTAGCGGATTCTTGCGGGTCGCCGATGAATACCTCGCGGCGCTGAGTGAAAACGGTGAACCCACGAAACGCCGTCAGCCATTCCTGTCCAGCGACGGAACGAAGCTCACGCTGCGTCTGGAGGGACAAGGCCATCCTGTTTATCATGAGCTTCTCCTGGATCACAGCATTCTGTCTCTCCCGCATTACCCGCCGCATTACCCGCATCTGGTCGCTGCCCGTAAGGAATTTGAAAGCTGGCTGTTCTTTTATTTCGAGCCTCGCGAGAGAATGCGGTCCAGCAATGCCGTGAAAGAAGTCAGGCATATTGGCCAAATGGGGGAGGAACTCGCTTCCTACCTCAATACCCTGAAAATCCTCAATCCCGGACAGTTTGACAATCTGCGGCGATCGTTACGGCAAATTCTGCCACACACCGACGGTATCGGTGTCGAGGTCAACACGCTCGGGGAAGTGGAACTGACACTCACTGAAAATGGCATCCCGATCCCGGCCCGCCTGCTCTCCGAAGGCACACTCCGCATCCTGGGTTTGCTCGCCCTTGGAGGCGCGGGCGAGCAACCCTCCCTGGTCGGCTTCGAGGAACCGGAAAATGGCATTCATCCGCAACGTATCGGAACCGTCGCGGAACTTCTGAAAAACCGCGCTGACGATGGAGAAACACAATATATCGTCACCACGCATTCCCCCCTGTTGCCTTCCCTTGTCCCGGAACAAGCATTGTTTGTTTGCCGCCGGACCAAGGGCACGACCGGAATAACACCATTTTCGGTCTCTCCAGGACCGCTTTTCAGGCAACCGGAAATCGACGGCGCCCCGATCGACAGCGCCCTGGCGGACGCGGAACCGCTCAGCATGGCTGACCGGATGCAGCGTGGAGATTTCAGTGACTGATGTTCTGTGCTTCGGCGAAGACTCAGGCCACGAACAGGTCATTTCCTCCCTTCTGAAACGTCTCTCGGTCGATGAAGGCGTTCCATTTACCCTGACCTGGCGCAGCGCGACGCACGGTCATGGCAGGGTCGTCAGCGAACTGAAATCATTGCTGAGGGACATTCGCAAGGAGAAAGGGGATTTTCCTGACCTGATCGTCGTCGCGACCGATGCGAACTGCGTGGGGTA
>JAYVCG010000393.1:0-12570 GCA_043750075.1 Acetobacteraceae bacterium
AATCCGCTGACGGTCTGTCCTGATTCCAACCGTGTGCGCCGTGGTTTTTCCCGCGATGATCTGTTCGTCGTCACGCATGAGCAGTTCATGACCGAGACCGCGCGCTGGTCTGACATCGTGCTGCCCGCCACCATGTTCATGGAGCATGACGATCTCTATCAGGCCGGCGGGCACAGTCATATCCAGATCGGCCCCAAACTGATCGAGCCGCCGGGAGAGTGCCGTTCCAATCATGAACTGATACAGGCGCTGGCACGCGGGCTTGGCGCGGAGCATCGCGGGTTCGGGATGACGGCGATGGAACTGATCGACGCGACATTGCGGGCGTCAGGCTGGCCGGACGCGGAAACGGTGCTGCGGGAACGATGGATCGATGCGATGCCCTCGTTCGAGGAGGCGCATTATCTCAATGGTTTCGCGACACCGGACAAGCGCTTCCATTTCGCGCCCGACTGGAAACGTTTCGGCGCCAATCACGCGATCATGCCGCCTCTGCCGGATCACATGACGGTGATCGATGAAACCGGGCCGGACCGGCCGTTCCGTCTTGTCACCGCGCCCGCGCGGAGTTTCCTCAACACCAGTTTTTCCGAGATGCGTTCCGGTCAGACGCGCGAGGGGCGGCCCATGGTGCTGGTGCATCCCGAGGACGCGGCCGCGCTTGGTATCGCGGCGGGGGACAAGGTGCGGCTTGGCAACCATCGCGGGGAGGTGGTGTTGCACGCCAAACCCGCCACCGGGCAGCAACGGGGCGTGCTGGTGTCGGAAAGCGTGTGGCCGTCGGAGTTCTTTGAAAATGGCATTGGCATCAACGCCCTGACGAGTGACGATCCGGGACCGCCTTTTGGGGGGGCGGTATTCCATGACACGGCGGTTTGGTTGCGGGCGGAACCGGGTGATTGAGGAAGGCCGGGGCGAAGCCCCGCGCGGGATTGACAGACACCCGCGATTGAACGACCGATCATGCTTTACTTTCCCCTCTGTCTTCCCAGATCGCGGGAATCGGAGAAAGCCGCCATGACGTTCAAGGGCAAGGCACCGGGCCCAGGCTCGGGAGAGATGTCAAAGCGCACGGAGGCGCTGCGGCCGGCGATTGACCTGTCCCCCAAGGAAATCACCGAGGTACGGCGGATGCGCCGCTCCGGTCTGGATGTGGACCTGATCGCCCGCACATTGAGTAAACCTTTTGAGGAGGTGGAAAAGGCGCTGGTGCAAATGCGGATGCCCAGACCGGAGACAAGCAGGGGAACATTGAACATCACGCTGGCGGCGCACCGGCTGGTGATGCGGGAACGGCGGGGCGATGAACCGTTATGGCAGACTTTCGATCGCATGGTGGATGAGTTACTGACGTCGCGGGCACTTCAGGCCTCACGGGGTGAAGTGAAGCCGGCCGTGTCCTCTGGAACAGCGCGGCGGCCTGGGGCGGCGGTTGGGCGGGAGCTTCCTTTACTGCCCGGCTTACTGGATCAGAGTGGTCCCCCACGCGGTTGAAGACATATGCTCCCGTCGCCAAAATATCCTGGGCGCGCGCGATCATGAAGCCAGCGGCAGGATCATGTTAATTTTGTAACGAAATGATGGCGGTGAAATTCTGGCGTTGAGCCACGCGTGTACGTAGCGGTTGATATCGCTGGCAAGCGGCCAACGCGCGAATGTCTTTTGATCCTCGTGGGCTGATGTGTACCGGGCGCCGATGCTCTCATGCCCGGTTCCGTCAGGGGGCGGCTCCGGACCTTGCCTGAATTCCCATGCTCTGGCCATGGGTGAATCAGCGCTCTCTCGCGGGACGAGAGGAACTTTTCACGGTGGCGGACATTTCTAATTGACACATGAAGTCATGGAATGGCTGCTTCATGCGAACGTGTAACTGACTTTCAATATAATCTTTCAATGTAACTCCCACGAACAAAGCACACAGTTTTTGATGAATGGTCAGATTTAGAGGCGATGCTGACGGACAAGACGATCAGCCTCGTGCTCTTGGCATGTCAAGGAGGAAATCTGATGCGGCTATTCGCGTTTCATTCGTCCCGCGAGGCGATCCGCGTGACAATGGCCTTGTGTCCCGTGCTTTTATTGAGTGCCATGATGGGCGCGCAGCCCGTGCTTGGCCAGCCCAGTGGAACCCAACCACCCGGAACCCAACTGCTCAGGGAAGCCACTCCCGCCCCACCGCCCGCCGGTCAGGTTCCTCCGGAAATCATCCAGTCCGGTCCTCCGGCGGATGATAAAAATCCCAGGCCGGACAGTACCGCGCGATCCGGTGTGATCCAGCCTCCCGCTGGCATTGATCCAGGCATTCAGGCGACCCCTCCCACCACCGCGTCCGGAGCGATCATCGTCATTCCACCTCCAGGTTCCCCAGGCGGTGATCCTCGTGTCCAGCCAAAATAAAGGAAGCTTGCAGCATGAGAATTGTTGATCCTCTCCATCAGGCGATTGGTAACATCGCCGATCCCGAGGTTCCGGATTTCTCCTATCCCGGCCCTCCCACCCCGGAAATTCCCGCCAATCCCGTTCCTGGGCCTGACATTCCGCCCATGGGTCCGGAAGAACCCATGCCTGGACCTGGCCCTGATATTCCTCCCTTGTCTCCTTCCATTCCCGGCATGCCACCGCCGGTCGCGTTTTCCTGAACATGTCCTGGGTGTTTAGGCGTAAGTCTCTGATATCGGTCTGAACCTGCTGGCAGTGGCGTTTCGGGACAGCTCATCGCCCCTGTTCGTCTTCTTCGAAGGGTTCAGCCACGGCACCATGCCGCGGCTGAACCCTTCCGCATGGGTGGAAGAATGACGTGCGAACTCTCCGTCATTCCAGCCGGCGCTTGGCCTTGTGCTCTGGTTCGACATGGATCGTGATGGCGAGGTGATCCATCTCGGCTTTCAACGCGGCCTCGATCCGATCGCAAATGGCATGTGATTCACTGACGGACATCGCGCCGGGCATGACAAGGTGAAAATCAAGAAAGACCAGCCGCCCGGCGTGACGGGCACGCAGCTCGTGCACTTCCAGGGAGCCGGTTCCGGCCGCGGCGATCACCGCCTCGATCCGGCGGATCACCGCCGTGTCAGGCGCCATGTCCATCAATCCGCCGACCGATCCACCGATCATGCGGGCGCCCGCCCAAAGCACATACGCTCCCGTCGCGGCGGCGAGCAGGGGATCGAGCACTTCATGCCCGGTCAGAAGGATCAGTCCAAATCCGGCCGCCACGCCGCAGGAGGTCACGACATCGGCGATCAGATGTCTGGCATCCGCCTCCAGCGTGATGGAGCGCAACCGCGCGCCCGCCCGTAGCAAGACCCAGGCCCAAACGGCGTTGATCACGGTGGCGATGGCGCTGAGACCAAGGCCGATCAAAGGCACCTTGAAGGCATGAGGGGTGTGCCAGGCGTGCCATGCTTCGTTGAAAATCGACAGCGCGGCGATAACGATCATCACACCCTCGATGACGGCGGCGAAGAACTCCGCCTTGTCGTGGCCATACGGATGGTTGGCGTCAGCCGGACGGGCGGCGAAGCGCAGCGCGATCAACGCCACCGCGCTGGCGGCGACGTTGACGATGCTTTCCAGCGCGTCGGAATACAGCGCCACACTGCCCGTGACCCACCATGCCAGGGTCTTGAGCCCCAACACACAGACGCCAAGCACGATGGAGCCAAGCGCGAAGCGTTCTCCGGTGGTCATGAACGCCGTTCTCCATGTTCATCAGTCCCGGTCTCTCCGGAGCGCCTGAAATCATTGACCGGGTCCAGGGGCCGCCGCCCCTGGTGGGGTCGAGGGGCGAAGCCCTCGCCTTGCTTCCCTTTAACCGCCAAACCCTCATACAGCCTTCTGGCCGGATGAAGCGAACCCGCTTATGCTCCTTTTCCTGTGCGGGAAACGAAACGCGTTCCCCGCTTTTAATCCGTCTCCGAACGGAACGGCGCGAGCGGGGGAAACATGTCTGACCTGTCCCAATTGAAGGACAAGATCGCCGTCATTGGCGTGGGCAATACGAAGTATGGGAATTTCCCCGAAACCGACGATTACGGCCTCGCGGCGCACGCTTTCCGCAACGCGGTCGAGGATTGTGGCATCGACAAGAACAAGGTCGATGGCATGCTGGTCTGCCGCATCCCGTATTACGCCCGCATGGGCGAAATCCTCGGCCTCAACCCGCGCTGGACGCTGACGCTGCCGGGTCATGGCCGCATGTCGGCCATGGGCATCATCGAGGCCGCGACGGCGATCGCCGCTGGTCATTGCGATTACGTGGCGTTACTGTACGCGAACATCGGCCGTTCCCGCCGGGTGAATTACGGTGGTGATGAAAGTCCGGGCAACTGGGATCCGTGGGGCTTCACCTCGCCTGGCGCCGCGCACGCGCTGGCTTTCCGCCGGCACATGGAGATGTACGGCACCACGACGCGCCAACTGGCCGAGGTGCCGGTGGCGATCCGTCACCATGCCTCGCTAAATCCCGACGCGGTGATGCGGACGCCGTTTTCCATTGACGATCACGAGAACGCGCGTTTCATCACGGAACCGTTGCGTCTGCTGGATTATTGCCTGATCAACGATGGCGCGGTCTGTCTGATCCTGACATCGAAGGAACGCGCGAGGGATTTCAAAAAACCGCCGGTGCTGATTTCCGGGTTTGGCGCTCAGGAAACCTACGCGCCTTCCTCGATCGCCAATTTCGACATGGATTTCTGGTATCCGGCGGTGCGCGCGGCGGGTGAACAGGCGTACGGAATGGCAGGTGTGACGCACAAGGATGTCGATGCGCTTATGGTCTATGACAATTTCTCGCCCACGGTGCTGTTCAGCCTGGAAGGTCTCGGCTTTTGCCCGCGAGGCGAGTCTGGACGTTTCGTCGAGAACGGCGCGTTGAAAATCGGCGGCAAGATCCCCGTCAACACCGATGGCGGTCATCTCTCCAATTCCTACATGCAAGGCTGGGCTTTGAACGTCGAAGCGGTGCGGCAGTTGCGTGGCGAGTGCGGCGCGCGGCAAATTCCCGATTGCGCGGTCGTGCAGTATGTGCAGGCCACACCCTGCACCCGTTCCATCATCTACACGAAAGGCTGAGGACACCGGCCATGAGTTATACCAAACCGCTCCCCAGGCCGGATACGCTCAGTAAGCCTTTTTGGGAGGGCGCGCGTGAGGGGAAGTTCATGCTGCAATTCTGTGAGGAGTGCGGCGACACGCGTTATCCCCCTGGCCCCGTTTGCCCGAAATGCCTGAGTTCCAGGCAAAGCTGGAAGGAAGCTTCCGGTCGTGGCACGCTGGAATCCTGGGTTGATTTCCATCGCGCCTACTGGGACGGGTTCAAGGGCGATCTGCCTTATCGTGTGTGCCTCGTGAAGCTGGAGGAAGGGCCGGTCATTATCAGCAATCTCGTTGACAAGACCGATAACCTTCGCATGGGCCAGCCGGTGCGGGTCGTTTACGAGAAGGTCACGGACGAGGTGACGCTGCCAAAATTCACCGTGGTCTGATACCACCGCGCTCAAAGGCCGGTACAGGCAGCCATCCCCCGGCCCGGCCGGGGGATCGTTTCAGCTTTGTACCGCGCGGTCTTCTTGAGTAAGCCTGTTCAGACAGGCCCCAGTTCCGCCACCGTGGGCAGGCGCCCGCGCGGGGTCAGTCCATTCACCACGTCCGGCAGAACCTTGGACAGGGCTTGCAGCAATTCCTGCTCGCTCATGCCCGCCTGCCTCGCCAGGTCGCCGATCGTCTGCTGACCCAGCACGGTGCCAAGCTGCGCCGGTTCGATCGGTTTGTTCGGACCTGGACTCACCCAGGAGTTCATCGTTTCCTGGTGTCCCGTCTGTTTGAACTTCTCCAGCAAACCGCCAAGTCCGCCCAGAAGACCGCCGCCCGAACTTGTGGAGGCGGGCGCCTGGCCATGGGCTGTGCTCTCACCGGGCTTGAACATCTGCTGCAACAGCAGCGCGCCAAGCGCGATCACGACGGGTTTGGCGAGACCGCCGCCCGGTAACGCGCTTCCCATGACGTCGTCCAACAATCCCATGCGGGCCTCCCTGTGTCTGGCGGCATTATCGCCGTGCGGTGTGATATTGTCTCATCGCCAGGGCACGACAAGGCCAGGACGCGGAATCATGTCTTCAACCCGGTTGCGGGACACGCGTCCCCTGGTCAAACTCCCTCCCATGACCGACAGCCCTTATCTGTTCACCGCCGCCGATCACCCCCTGAAAAACGCCAATGACCGGCTGAAAATCCGTGAGGCGGTGAGCAGTTTCGGCATCGCCCTGCGCTATCAGGAGCGCGCGCCTGACCCGCCCGCCACGCCGGAGGCCGCCTGGTGCGAGACCGGCCATTCCATCTTCATACTGGCGGGCCGCATCAGCTACCGTTTTGACACCCACACGGTGGAGGCCGGGCCGGGCGACATGCTCCACATCCCTTCCGGTCCAGAGCACCGCCACAGGCCGCGCGTCGTTGGGAGCGAAACCGTCCGCTATGTGCTGACCGAATTCGGCTGATTCCGCCGCCGTCATAAACCGTTCTTCAATCATTTGCCCGTATTCTTCCGTCTGGAGGTGTGAGCAATGGCGATGAGCGCCGTGAAAAGCTGGTTTGGACGGCCAGTGAAACCCCTGGCCCAACCGCCGCCGAAAGCCGCGCAAGTTGCCGGTCCTGTCACGCCGCCAGCCCAGGGGAGGGAGCGGGAGAAGCCCGCCTGGACGCCGGCCCGGCTCGCCACAACGGATGCGTTGTGGGGGGAAGGGTATCAGTTTCCTGGCGGCGAGATCGAAATTTTGCGCCTCGCCAAACCCCTGGGCCTGTCCGCCGCTTCCACGCTGCTGGTACTGGGCGCGGGCGCGGGCGGCCCGGTTTGTTCAGCGGCTGCGAAACTCGGCGCCTGGGTCAGCGGGTTCGAGACCGATCCCGCCCTCGCCGCCGCTGCTGTGGAACGGATCGCCGGCAAAAATCTGAGCAAACGCGCTCAGATTGAAATCTGGAATCCCGAGACGCCTCTGTTTCGTGAGAAATTCCACCATCACGCCCTGGCGCTGGAGGCGCTGCGGGGCCATCGGCCGGAACCGCTTCTGACCGCGATCGCGGCTGCGCTGAAAGCGAAGGGCCAACTGGCGATGATCGAACTGGTCGCTGACGCGCCGCTCGACCCCGCCGATCCCGCCATCGCCGCCTGGGCAAGGCTGGAGCGCCGCGATCCCGCCACTTTGCCCACCGAGACCACGATCACCCGCATCCTGGGACGCCTCGGCTTCGACGTACGCATCGCCGAGGATGTGTCGCAACGCCACATGCATCAGGCCCTGACCGGATGGCGGGCCGCGGTGCGTGAGATGAAACATGTCCAGCCCTCCCGCCGGGAGGCGCTGTCCTATGTGAACGAGGCTGAGCTGTGGCTGCTGCGCGTGCGGCTGTTGCAATTAGGGCGGCTGCGCCTCATGCGCTGGCACGCGATCAAGGGGGGCTGAAGCTTTCCGGCGCTGCCCGTCTGTTTTATCCCGCATGGTCCGGCGCGTTCATCCGTGGTTGATTGAGGGCGATCCCGGACCTTCTGGGGTTCCAGCAATCATGATGCCAACCGTGCTTCTCGCGCGGTTCCGGCATTCACCACAAAGGCGAACGCCCAGGCGTCGCGCGTCCAGGAGAGTGTGCAGTGAATCGTCGTAAGCTCATTCATACCGGTGGCATCGGCGCCGCCGCGGCGGCTGTTCTCGCCGCTCCGGCCCTTGTACGGAGCGCCACCGCGCAAACCGCTGGCGGTCATCCCGAAATCAAATGGCGCCTGACATCGAGTTTCCCCAAGAGTCTTGACACCATCTATGGCGCCGCCGAATTCTTCGCGAAGCGCGTGGCGGTGCTGACGGAAAACAAATTCCAGATCCGTGTTTTCGCCGCCGGGGAGATCGTGCCGGGTTTGCAGGCACTCGATTCCGTGCAGAACGCCACGGTAGAGGCCTGCCACACGGCCGGGTACTATTATGTTGGCAAGGATCCAACTTTCGCCTTCGACACCGCCATGCCGTTCGGTCTGAACACCCGCCAGCACAATGCCTGGGTTTACCAGGGCGGTGGGCTGGAAATGATGCGGGAGTTCTACAAAGAATACAACATCACCTCGTTCCTGATGTCGCACACGGGCGCGCAGATGGGCGGCTGGTACCGTAAGGAAATCAAGACGCCCGAGGATCTGAACGGCCTCAAGATCCGCATCGGCGGGTTCGCTGGTCAGGTGCTGAAGAAACTGGGCGCGGTGCCGCAGCAAATCGCCGGTGGCGACATTTATCCGGCGCTGGAGAAAGGCACGATCGACGCGGCGGAATGGGTCGGGCCGTATGACGACCAGAAGCTCGGCTTCAACAAGGTGGCGCCCTATTATTACTATCCCGGCTGGTGGGAAGGTGGGGCCGCGCTGTCGCTGTACATCAACCTCAAGGCTTTCGATGCGCTGCCGGAATTTTACAAACAGGTGATCCAGTCCGCCACGGCCGAGACGCTGGATTGGTCGCTGTCCAAATACGATGCGCAGAACCCCATCGCGCTGCGGGAACTGGTCGCGGGCGGCACCAAATTGTCAGCGTTTTCTCCCGCGGTGCTGGAAGCCTGCTTCAATGCCGCCGTGGAACTGTACAAGGAAACCTCCGCCGCCAATCCGCGGTTCAAGAAAATCTACGATCCCTGGTCGGCCTTCCGGCGTGAGCAGGTGCTGTGGTTCCGCGTGGCCGAGAACTCATTCGACAACTTCATGGCCCGTCAGTCGGCACAAAACCGGTTGTAGGAGGCGGCAATGACTTTCCGGCGGGGGTGACGGAGAACAACTCTGGAACATCCCCCGCCGCGTCTGTTATGATGCCCGGCATGAGCGCGGCCCTTCATGACCCGATGACGCTGGCGGATTTCCTGACCTGGGAAGAACGCCAGGAAGAACGCTGGGAATTCGACGGCATCGCGCCCGTCGCGATAACCGGTGGCACTTTCGCGCATGAAGAAATCGGCGGCGCCTTGCGCGCCCTGCTGAGGGAGCAACTCAGGGGCAAGCCCTGCCGCGTCAGTGGCCCCACCATGAAAATCGAGGTCGCGGGCCGCATCCGTTATCCAGACGCTTTCGTTTCATGCACGCCAGTGGCACGCGGGGACACCATCGTCAAAAACCCCGTGGTGGTGTTCGAGGTGCTCAGCCCCAGCACCGCCCGCGCGGACCGGATCAAGAAGTTGCGTGAATACCAGTCCACGCCGTCGATCCAACGGTATGTCATCCTGGAGCAAGACAGCATCGCCGCCTGGGACATTATCCGCCGGGGCGAGGACTGGATCATCCACTCGCTGGAGGCGGGCGATATGTTGTCCCTGCCGGAAATCGACGCCGCGCTCCCGCTTTCGGACATTTACGCGGATGTCGATCTGGAGATTGAAGCCGCTCAGGTCTGAGCGCCGTTGCCCTCAGATCATCAGCGTCCGTTTCTGATGCGCCCGCCCGATCCGCGCCGTCTCCGGGTCGTGGCCCGCGATCACGCGCACGCCTTCATCCAGCCGGGTGGTGATGGTGGCGGGGGAGCAGCCCTCCAGGAACGCGATGCCGTTGCGCAGGCACGCCGCCAGCACCTTGTCGCGCGCGGCTTGCATCACCGGCGGATAAGGATCGCGCAGGATGTCCGGGCTGCCAAGCGACAGGCTGAGGTCGCCTGGCCCCATCTCGGCGAAACCCAGGCCGGGGACGGCGCAGATGGCGTCGGCGTTGGCGATGCCCTCGGGGCTTTCCAGTTTGACGCCCAACAGCAACTCGCCCGCCGGGTTGAGCGGCCAGGGATCGCAGCGGTTCATGTACTCCGCGCCGGAGAGGCCCCAGATCGGTGCGGCGGTGCTCTCCGATCCGCGCCCGCGGGTGCCGATGCCGAGCAGCGGCCCCGTACTGGGCGGGCGGACGGCGCCGGTCAGACGCGCCTCGGGGGAGGGAATGGACGGGTCCACGCCGTTCAGGTGGTGCGGGTAGCGGCAGGATTCGACGAAGGCGCGGGTGGCGGCGGCGGACTCGGCCTGGCAGAGCAGGATGCCATGCGCGCCCCGGCCGAGGATTTGCCGGAACTGCCAGGCGCTGGTGCGGACGTGGTTTTCGTCGATGCCGTTGACCGGCGCCTCGACGATCACCGTGGGGGTGCGATGGCCGGAGCGGGTGGGACCGCCTTCCGCCATGCCGCGCAGATAGGCTTCGAGGCCGGTCATGTCGAAGCACCCGTGCTCCATGCCCACGTTGATGTAGTCGGCCCAGGTGGCGGCGTCGGCGCGGCCTTGCGCGAAGGTGAGGACGTGGCCGCTGTGCGGGCCGTCGTAATAGATCGCCTGTCCCTCAGCCAGAAGCTGAATGGCGCGGTTGATGCGGTGGGTCATGGGTGTTGGTCCCCCTGTCGTTAGGGGGAGTGTGGGGCGGGGTGGGGGATGGGCGTCAAGGGTGCCGTCCGATCCATCCGGATGTCGATGCCGTTGTTTCTTAACTGTTCCCAACAGATGGGAAAATCGCCATGATGCGGATGGAGGATGCATCATGCCGACCATCACCATTTCCCTGCCCGAGTCCCTGAAGACCTTCGTGGAGACGCAACTCACCACCAAGGGATTCGGCAACGTGAGCGAGTATTTCCGCGGGCTTCTGCGGGAGGCGCGGGCGAAGGAGGATGAGGCGCGGCTGGAGGCGTTGCTGCTGGAGGGGCTGGCGTCGCGGACCTTGCCGCTGGATGACGCCTTCCGCGCGGGACTGGCGGACAGGGTCGAACGGATTTTGGAGAAGCACAAGGACCGCGTTCGCTCGTGAGGATGTTTGTTCAGGAGGCGGCGCGGCAGGACATCCTGGATCAGGTCGCGTGGTATGCCGAAAAGGGACTGGCGGCGGTGGCCCGGCGTTGGGGAACGTGGAAGGGGCGCGGATCGTGCCTGGCGCCTGGCGCGGCGACGCGGCTGGTCAGGTGTTCGCGGATGGGGCGGAAGAAATTGACGCCATTCGATGCCGCATCGTGGTAAGCATGAGGAATCGTGCGAAAATCGGGAAGTAGGTCAACAGTGGTCATTCCCGTCCCGGTGCCGCCAAGGTCGTGGCGCGATGCAGTGTGCGACGGCATGCGGGAATGCGATGAGGCGTGTCATTCAGGTGAACGCGCCGGTAAAGCTCGGGGAGGTTTTCATGAGTGAGTTGCTCGATCAGGCTGTCGATACCGTGCGAGGCCTGACGCCCGCCAGACAGGATGAAATCGCCAGGGCGATGCTCGCACTGGCCGGAGCTGAGCCAGAGCCGGTCGATCCAGCGCATTTGGCGGCCGTGCTGGAAGGGCTGGCGCAGGCCGGACGCCGGACGTTCGCCACGCCGGAGCAGGTGGAAGCCGCGTTCCGCCGCTTTGACGGGTGAAGCTGGTTTACACACCGCGCGCGGTTGAGGATTTGACGGAGATCGCCGCGTATCTTGTTCCCCGTAGCCCCGCCGGAGCAGTGCGCGTGCGGACCGCGATCCTCGCCACGTTGCGTATCGTGGTCGATCTGCCACGTGCCGGGCGGCTGCAAACGGTCGGTGGCGTGCGAAAAATCGGGGTGCGCCGGTATCCGTACGCGGTTTATTACCGGGTCGATGAGGATGCGGGGGAAATTGTCGTCCTGACCATCCGGCATGATGCCCGCCAGAGTCCGTTCCAGGATACCTGACCACGCGTCGCCGCCGCTGGCATGAGCGCGGCTTTTTGCTGTCTGCCCGGAAGGGTGCGCGCGCCTTTGGGTGGAGATCGCGCGCGGGCAAACGCCCAGGGCGTGACGGGGAGGGGATTGGCGTCATCCTGGCGGGCGCCGCCCCCCGCGCCGCGATGCGCGGCAACCGCGTCTCCACGATCCCGTTTCCGCTCGGCCCCGCGCCTCGCCGCACGCGAGACGGGAACACCACACAACCCCGATTGACTTTCACCCCTACCCTGCCCACCGTTGCCATACTGGTCTAAAACAGAGAGACATCATCATGAAACCATTGCTGTTCGCGCTGTCGCTGCTGTGCGCCACCCTGAACCAGACCCAGGCGGCCAAGGCGCCCACGGGCGAGGTGAGGGAACAGATCACGGCCGGCAACAATGCCTGGATGGCCGCCTTCGCCAAGGGCGACGCCGCCGCGCTGGCCGCGCTCTATACCGAGAACGCGCGCATGCTGCCGCCCGGAGCCGAGATGCTGCAAGGCCGTCCCGCCATCCAGAAATTTGTCGAGACGGCGAAGAGCATGGGCCTTACCAGCATCGTACTGACGACGCTGGAGGTGACGCGGACCGGCCCTTCGACCGCGATGGAGATCGGCAAGCTGACCTTCGAGGCGCCGGACGCCCAGAAGAAGCTGGTGCGGCAGGAGGGCAAGTATGTGGTGAACTGGCGGCTGGTGAAGGGAAAATGGCTGCTGTCCACCGATATCTGGAACCTGAACAAATAGCGCCCGCGCGCGCCAGCCTTGACACAACGCCCGCGGCCCCCTACCACCCGCGCCTTCCATCGTCCTGAACAGAGCCCGTGCCCCCATGAGAGTTCGTAACAGCCTGAAGTCGGCCAAAGTGCGCGACAAGAACT
>JAYVCG010000394.1:0-5791 GCA_043750075.1 Acetobacteraceae bacterium
GCATCACAATGCGTTGAGTTCGCTGCCTTTTTCAGAATCGGTCGAACGAAAAAAATTCAATGATTTCAATGAGATTTTCCTTCTTGTGACACAGTAAGACTAGTGGGCACACGAAATGGGCCCCCAGCTGTTGGAAGAAGAGGTCATGGTAATGGAGATTCGCCGGATGCGTTTCGCCGATGTTCTCGGCCGCTCGGAGCGGTCCGAACTGAGTCAGCTGGAGGCTGCGGAATTGCTTGGGATCGGTGAACGAACGTTCCGGCGCTGGCGTAACCGCCTTCGTGACGAGGGGTTCCCGGTTTGGACGATCGCCATCTGGCGCCGTCGGTCCGGCGTGCACCGGTGGCGGAGATCGAGCGGCTGCTGGACTTGAGCCGTCCGGCCTTCGGCTGTGGCCTCGGAAGGGCGAGGCCACAGCCGAAGGCGGCGCGAAGCGTCCACTACGCTGGTGAGCGCAATGTCGGCCTTGGGACAACCGGACTTGCTTCGGTCAGAGGAAAAATTTGGGATGCTCAGCTCGGCTTTCCGCATTTTTTGAGCGTCAAATCGAAGCCTGGTGCAATCGTTTTCACGCTGTCGCTTATTTCTGTGTGCCGGATACGAGTCGTCACATGGGGAAAACTCCGCGACCCTCACGACCCGCGGCCGAGACGAAGCCGTTGATGGTGGCTTTGAAAGCGTGGCTGGTGGACCGTCTCGACGAGATCTCCGCGAAGTCGCAACTGGCGGACGCGATCCGTTACACGCTCGGCCATTGGCGTGGGCTGACACTGTTTTTGTCCGGCGGTCGTGTCGAGGTCGATATCAACACCGTCGAACGCGCGATCCGGCCGATTCCGCTCGGCCGAAAAAATGCGCTGTTCGCCGGCTCGAATGCAGGGGGCGAACGGTGAGCGGTGCTCGCTTCATTGATCAACACCGCGAAATTGCACGACATCGACCTGCAGACATATCTGGCGGACGTGCTCGAACGCATCGTCTCCGGACGCACGAAAATCAACGCGCTGCACGAACTGCTGCCGTGGGAATGGAAGGCGGCGCGCACCGCGTCCGGCGCCGCCTGACGATGGCGAAGCGATGCCGTTCGGGGCCAACCCGGCGAGCGATGGACCTCGAGCAGCTGGATGCGTGGCTCGACGAGCTGCGTCCCCGGGCACGGGTCAACGGCGTGTCGATGCTGGACGGTTACCTCACCGCGCTCGTTGTCGGTCCCACCTCGATCCCGCCGGACGAATGGTTCGACGATCTGCTCGGCGCGCACGGCCGGATCGCCGTGGCGCGCGGTACCATGCTCGCCGCGATCGAGGCGATCGTCGCCCGCTTCAACGCGATCGGCGAAACCCTGCCGACCGCGCCGGCGCGTTGCGCGCCGATCTTCGAGAAGACCGAGGACGGCCTCGCCCAGCCGCATCCCTGGTGCCTGGGCTTCCTCGCGGCGATGCAACTGCGCCTCGACGCCTGGCGCCCGCTGCTCGACGCGGGTCGGGCCGAATCCCTCATGCTGTTGCCGATCATGCTCTATTGCGGAGACGCGATGGATGCTCCCTTCGACGCACTGCCGCGCGGCGGCCCCGATATCGTGGATCTCCTTCGCAACGCATACCACGAAATCCCGCGCACCGTCCCGACGATCCGGGACTACTGGATGCCGAAACGGGTCCGCGAGGCGAACGGTCAACGCTGAAAACCGGGTAGCGCTCGCATCGGATACGGTTAATCCGCAACCCCGCATTTTAGCACAATTCACCCTGTGGGAGTGGCTGATGCAGGCGGTAGGGCCGGCCCATGCTCTCTGGCTTCCATGCAGAAAGCGTGACGGCGCCGCGCCAGCGAACCGTCGTAATTCCATAATCGGAGTAGTGCGGCAGGGCGCATCGCTTACCCCGATAGCAGCAAATCAAGATGGTATCCTGTCCCCGCAACCAAATTCATTCGCCACCATGACACAACAGCGCCAGGGGCCCCAAAGCCCCTGGCGCTGTTGTGTCATGGCGGCCGCGAGGCGAGTGCGCCGCGAACCTCAATGCGCTGGCCTTGCCCTCCGGATGCAGCGTCAATGATCCGTGGCTGTTCATGCGGTGCTGGGTGGAAACTCCGCCTGCCCAGGTGGCGGCCCCGCTCCGTTCCAGGTGGCGGCAAGCGCCAGGCGAGCCAGGGCCGGAAGCGATGCCGCGCCCGTCTTACGCATGATCGAGGCACGGTGATTTTCGACGGTACGCTGGCTAATGGCGAGATCCGCCGCGATATTCTTGCTCGGTTGCCCGGCGAGGACCAGGTTCATGATCTGGCGCTGGCGCGGTGTCAGAGCAGCGATGTGGCTGGCCGCGCTCTCCCGCCAGGCGGCTTGCTTACCTGAATCCCGCGCTTGTTCGAGAGCACGGCCGATACTGGCAAGGAGGTTGACGCGGCTGAGTGGCTTCTCGATGAAATCCGAGGCGCCCGCCTTCATGGCCTGAACCGCCATCGGCACGTCGCCGTGGCCTGTTATCACTATGGCCGGCAGACGATGCCCGGCATCTCGAAGCCGTTGAAGCAATTCGAGCCCGTTCATTCCGGGCAGATAAGCATCGACCAGCAGGCATTGCCTGTTGTCAGGACGGTAAGTTTCGAGAAAGGCCTCGCCGTTCGTGTACGTTCCGACGGAAAAACCGTCATCCTCGAGCACGGAACGGGTCGCGTCGCAAATCCGGGGATCGTCATCGACGATGAAGATGCGCGGCGGCGCGGTTTCTTTAAGCCGCATCAGAATCTCGTTGATTGGAAAGCCGGTCACGTGCGTCTGGACGATACCGGCCTCACTCTGGTTGATGTCGAGAAGCGTGTTCAGCATGCTCGACATGCCGCCCAGGGTTTCACCGAGGCGGGCCACCAGTTTTCTGGACTTTTCCTTCTCGACCGTTTTCGCCAGCAGACCTTGCAGCAGGGTCAGGGTTTGCAGCGGTTGACGCAGATCATGGCTGATGGCGGCCAGAAAGCGGGTTTTCGCGAGATTGGCCATTGCCGCGTGCTGCTTCGCCTCGTCCACGGCTTTGGCCGCGCGTTTGCGCTCCGTGATATCGTTGAAGGTGATGACAACACCCTCCACCCGTTCATCGTGCGCGCGACAAGGCGATATCCGTCGCGTGAACCACAGGCCGCCGGGCGTGTTGATTTCCCGTTCGACCGGCGAAAGGCTTTCCAGGACCACCTTCGCATCGGCCGGAAGATCATCATCGGAAGTCAGCGAGCGCAGGTCGCCAAGCGGCCGGCCGACGTCGCCGGCGATGATATTGAACAGGGATTTCGAGGCCGGCGTGAAGAAGCGTATCTTTAACTCCAGGTCGAGAAACAGCGTTGCCACGCCGGTACTGTATAAGACGTTCCGCAGATCGTTTGACGTTACTCTCTGGCGTTCCAGCGTTTCCCGCGACTGGCTGTTCAGCGCGGTCAATTTCCCGTTCAAGGATTGAAATTCTTCTTTTGCGGTCAGCAACGCCTCATTCGTCGATTGGAACTCCCCGTTTATGGAAAGCGCCTCCTCGTTGATGGCCTTCTGCTTTTCGTTCGATGTCTCAAGGTCACGCGGGGCGCCTTGCAACTCCGCTTTGGTGGCGTCGGGTTCCTGTTCCAGTCCGGCGGCTGGCGGCGCCTGACCTGCCCTGGCGGGACGGCCGGGCTGTTCACCGGCCGTTGTTTCTTCGATAAAGCAGACCAGAAGCAGATCCTCACCCCCGTCTGAAACGGGTCGCACGTCCACGCTGAATGAAACCGGCCGGCCATCATGGAGCATCCGGCCACCACCCGCGACAATCCGTGTCTTCTCCCGCCAGGCTTGCTGAATGGCCGATTTCAGTTTCGAACGCATCCCTGGGCGCGCCATGGCAAGGAGATCGTTTGTGTGATGCCCCGGAGCGACACGCAAATATCTGTCCGTCGGTCCCAGGGAGTACAGGCACTCGTGAGCATGATTGATCAGAACCGCGGCTGGCGCGAAGCAGTCCAGCACCAGCCGCCGGCCGAGTTCGGCCAGAGTGGTCTGACGGGCGGATGCCTGTTCGCAGAGCGTGAAATCACGCGCTGTTTTCGTGCGCGGCAATGCGGCGATGCCGGGCAGCCGGCTTTTTCGCCGGTCCGCCGTCTCTGATGGACCGCCGGTCCGGGCGGCGGCCATCCCACGGTCAAATCGCATGAGGGCCTCGGGGATTTCCGCGACCGGGAGCACCAGGTCCACGGCCCCTGTCTGAATGGCGCTACGAGGCATGCCATCATGGGCGGCCTCCTCAGGTTTCTGCGCGATGACGAGGCCGCGTTGTTCCTTGACGGCCTTCAGGCCAAGGCTGCCGTCCGTCCCGTTGCCGGAAAGAATGACGCAGATCGCGCGCGCGCCATATTCTTCCGCCAGAGACCGCAGCAGAAAGTCGAATGGCATGCGCGCCCCATGACGCGCCTGAGGCGGCGAAAGAAGGAGGGCGCCGTTGCTGACGGACAGACAGGTTCCAGGAGGAATGACATAAAAGCCGCCGGGTTCAAGAGACATCCCGTCCGTTGCCTGCCGCACCGGCATCGCGGCATGCCTCGCCAGCAATTCCACCATGAGGCTCTCGTGGTTCGGATCGAGATGCTGGATCAGAATGAAAGCCATGCGGTTGTCGGCGGGCAGCCCGGCCACCAGTTTCATGCAGGCATCCAGGCCGCCGGCCGAGGCGCCAATGCCGACGACAGTGAAGTCGCCGGTGGCGGGAGAAGGGCCGTGCCCCAGCGGGAAATGCCGCCGTGGCTGGGGTAAGGTCTGTTTGGCCCGCTGGCGGCGGCTCTCCGGCATCCCGCGATTCTCCTCGGAAGGGTGGCCTCGCGACCGGTGGCGCGCGTTGGCAGACTATCACGGCCATCATGCCCTTGCGATTCCCCGGCCGGGGAGGCTCGCCATGCTCTCGCGCGCAACGGGGCAGCGAACGGGACAGCGGGCCTTGCTGAGCAAAAACACCGTGTCTCATGAACCAATTCTGATATCCCTTCCGGCGGGACTGAGTAGTTTCCGAGGCTGTTCCCAACGCTCACCGCCTTGCTATGTTCCTGTGTTCAGGGCGGGGTAAGCTTGCAAAACCTCATTCACCCCTCGTTCCCTCTGACACGGCCGCCACGCGAGCGGGCATTTTCATCGACGGAACACTGGAGGTCCAATCATGCAACCGACTCACAACACGTTATCGGAGAACATCCGCGCGCGATCCGTTGAGCTTTTGAACAAGCATCTGGCGGCGGCGATTGATCTGCATGCCCAGGTGAAGCAGGCGCACTGGAACGTGCGTGGGCCAGGGTTCATCGCGATCCATGAATTGTTCGATAAGGTCTCGGTCCAGGTCGAGAATTATTCCGACATGATCGCCGAACGCGCCGGCGGGCTTGGCGGCACCGCGCATGGCACGATTCAGGTCGCGGCGGCGCGGTCCTTCCTCATTCCCTATCCGCTTGGCATCGCCGATGAGCATAAGCACGTTTTCGCCGTCGCCGGAACGCTGGCCGCGTTCGGCCAATCGGTGCGTGACGCCTCGGCCGAGGCGACGGGATTTGGCGATGTGGACACCTCCGATCTGTTCACCGAAATCTCGCGGGGCATCGACCAGCAACTCTGGCTCGTCGAGTCTCATATGGCACCGAAATGACCTGAATCCTCCGATGCTGATGGGCGCCTGATGCTGACCGGAGGGCATATCAGGTCCATTGACGGCCTCTGTCACGCGCGGTGACATGACAGGGGCCGTTTTAGATCAGCGGCCCGAAAGACTGACACACCGCTTCTCCCCGTCATCCC
>JAYVCG010000395.1:0-4829 GCA_043750075.1 Acetobacteraceae bacterium
TTCCTGATCGGCAACATCGCCGACCCCGGCCTGCACGCGGCGCGGGAAATCGCCAACATCCCCGTGCTCGGCCTGTGCGAGTCCGCGATGCACATCGCCTGCATGATGGGCGCCAATTTCTCCTTCGTCACGATCAACGAGAAATTCACCCCGCGCGTGGTGGAAAACGTCGACCGCTACGGCCTGCGCTCCCGCTTCGTGGGCGCCAGCCGGATGCGCATCGAACGCCTGACCGACCTCGGATCCGGCTTCGCGCCAGGTCCCATCCAGGATGAGATCGTTTCCCAGTTCAACGCGGCGGCGCGCAAGAACACAGACAACGGCGCCGAGGTGGTGATCGCGGCGGGCGGCGTGGTGATGGCGCTGCTGGCGCACGCGGGCATCCACGCGACCGAGGATGGGGTGCCGATCCTGAACGGCATCACCAACCTCGTGAAACTCGGGGAGACGGCGGTGAAACTGGACCGGCTGATGGGCGGACGCTTCGTGTCGAAGAAATGCGTCTACGCCCCGCCGCCTCCGGACCAGATCGAAACGTTCCGGAAATATTATGGTCCGGACATCTACCCGACGGTGAAAGCCCCATGAGCGTCACACTGAAAGCGGCGCTGGCGGATTATCCGCATGTGATGGCGCTGAAAAACGGCAAGGTGCGATCGGATCGGGTGGTGTTCGACTGGGAAACAGTGAACCCGATCACCCGCGCCTTCCGCCGCATGGTCCGCACCGGCGATTTCGACCTGTGCGAGATCGCGCTGACGACGCTGGCGCAGGCTGAGGCGCACGGCAAGGGACTGACCGCGCTGCCTGTGGTGGTGATGCGCGGGTTTCACCACGCGGCGCTGGTGTGCCGCGTGGATTCATCGTTGCACAGGGCTGGTGATCTGACCGGCAAACGTATCGGCGTGCGGGCGTTCTCGCAAACGACGGGCGTCTGGCTGCGGGGCATCCTGCTGGGCGCGTACGGCGTCGATCATCGCGCGATCACCTGGGTCACGGAGGAGGACGCGCATGTCCAGGAATATCGCGATCCCTCGAATGTCGTGCGTATCGGTCCCGGCCAGGATCTGAAGGCGATGCTGCTGGCGGGGGAAATCGACGCGGCGGTCGCTCTGGCGGGTCTGGACCCGGCGCTGACGCGAACGGTCATTCCGGACGCGGAAGGCGCGGCGGCTTCGTGGTACCGTCAGACCGGCGCCTATCCGGTCAATCATGTCGTGTGCGTGAAGACGGCGCTGCTGGCGGCGCATCCGGGTCTGGGCGTGGAACTGATGCGGTTGTTCACCGAAGCCAAGGCCGCCGCCACCGAACCCAGCGCCGAGGCACGGTATGCGCCGATCGTGGGGGTGGATACTTTGCCGTATGGGCTGGAGGCGAACCGGGCAGGCATCGAACTTTGTCTGCGTTACGCGGCGGAACAAGGGCTGGTGCCGCACGTGTATAAGCCGGAAGACTTGTTTTACACGGGAGGCTGAGCATGGTGATGGAAATCCCTCGCCTGAACGGTGTGATCAAGGCGCTGGAGGCGGGCAAACCGGCTTTCGCGCCCTTCACCGGGGCCGAGATCAACAACGCGCTGACCGACTGATCGAACAAGGCTTCCGGTTCCTGATGCCGGGTGTGACGCCGTCCTTCGCGGCGTTGGAGAAGGGAAGGAAAGTGTCTGGGCGGGACTGAGTTTTCGCTGGCCACCGGATGGTCAGAGTGGCGGGACCGGTAGCCGGATCAGACTGGGGCGGCCGCCGCCAACATGCACTGTGTTGCGGGCGATGCGTTTACGCCGTGCCATGCCGTCGGGCTCCCCGGTGTTGGGGTTCACGTCGAATTTCGGAAAATTCGAGGACGAAACGTCCACGCGGATGCGATGGCCGGGCTGGAACAGGTTGGCGGTGGGAAACAGCGTGATGGTGACGCGGGTGATCTCGCCCGGAGCGCGGAGCCGAGGCGCCGAGGGATTTTCGGCGTAACGCAGGCGAAGGATGCCATCGGTCAGGTTCATCGCGTAGCCGCGCGGATAATCCTCCGAGGGAGGATGCACGTCGATCAGTTTGGCGGTGAAGTCCGTGTCGGGACCATCGGTTTCGACCCAGAGGTCCACCTCGACCGGGCCCGCGATCTGGACGGGTTCGCGCAGAGGCGCGGTCTGGAAGCTCAGGACATCGGAACGAGAAGACAATGGTAAATAAGGTGGTTCGCATCCGAAGAACGCGGGGGATTCAACCTGATCGAAGGCGCCCGCGGCGGCGATGGGTTCCAGGCTGCTGAAGGCGCCGCCAATCGTGGGCACCGGGCGGGAGGGATCGAAATCGTAGGACAGGGAGGCGGACTCTGGCGGTGACGGGTCCAGCAGGCCGTTTCCGTGCAAATGGAACGGCACGATCGCCGTGCCGGGAACTGGCCAGTCCGCGGCCTCGATCCAGCGTCCGCCGTGATCGAGTTTGCCCTCGGGCGTGCGGCGGCCCGATCCGCCGCCCATGACGAAAATCCGGACATTCGGTTCATCGAGGGGTTTGCCCTTGATGATATGGTCGAAGAACCGCAGCCGGTAAGCGCGCCAGTCGCCAGCCCAGTGATCGAGAGGGGCGGCGGGACCGAAGGAGACGTCGCCGAACACGGAATCGCCGCGGTCGCCGTGCGTCCATGGGCCGAGGATGAGACGTTGTTTCCCCCGGCCCGCGTTTTTGAGGCCGAGATAATTGGTCACGGCGGTCAAGGTATAGGGATCGTACCAGGATGACATGTGCACGCAGGCGGCGGTGCTATAGGTGTCGAAGAATCCCTCCATCCAGATGCCCAGTTGCTTCCAGAAAGAATCATCCGCGCCGTGGGTCCATTGCGCGAACAGATAGTCCTCGTAATCGGGATGGTGCCGCAACGGGGAGTGACCGGGTTTCCACGGCATGCGTTTGAACCAGTCACGCATGTCCTCGGCGGCAAGGGCGGCGCGCAGGACCGGATCGGCCATCGCCTCCGGCGAAACCAGTGCGTTTCGCATGGCCCATGAAGCCTGTTTCATCTCGAAGGCGCCGGACTGGCGGATGCCGGAGCGCCAGGCGTTGGAGAAGCCGCCGCAATCCAGAATTTGCGCCATCAGCCCAGGGGGATTGAGGCAGCCAAGCGCCGCCTGGGTGTGGGCGCTGTAGGACAGGCCCATGGTGCAGATCCGCCCGTCGCACCAGGATTGTTTCACCATCCAGGCGCAGGTGTCGAAGCCGTCTTCGCCATCGGACAGGTATTTGATGAATTTCCCCTCGGAGCCATAACGGCCGCGGGTGTCCTGGTAGATCACGGCGTAACCATGACCGGTGAAGTACGCGGCGAGTTCCGCGCGTGTCGCGGGCACGCGGTCGCTGGCGGTGATCTCGCTGCGGCTGACTTCCTGGCGGCCATAGGGGGTGCGTTCCAGGATCACGGGGAAGGGACCGGCGCCCGCGGGCAGGTACACATCGGTGGCGAGGCGGATGCCGTCGCGCATCGGCACCATATGGGTTTCGGGCATTCGCGGACTCCTTGGCGGGAGACGGGATTTTGCCACCACACGCGGTGATGCGATAGGTTCGGGCATGGACATGACACGCGAGATCCGGGCCTCGGTTTGCCCGCATGATTGCCCTTCCACCTGCGCCTTGTCGGTGGAGGTGCTGGACGGAGCCCGCATCGGCGCGGTGCGGGGGGCGGCGGACAACAGTTACACCGCCGGTGTGATCTGCGCCAAGGTCAGCCGGTACGCGGAACGGATTCATCATCCGGACCGGTTGATGCATCCGCTGCGGCGGACAGGTCCGAAAGGGTCAACCCAGTTCACGCGTATTTCGTGGGATGAGGCGCTGGACCGGATCGCGGAAAATTTCATCGATGCCGCCGCGAAACAAGGGGCCGAGGCGGTCTGGCCGTTCTATTTCGCCGGCACGATGGGGCTGGTGCAACGCGATGGCATCAACCGGCTGCGCAACGTCATGCGCTATTCACGGCAGAAGATGACGATCTGCACGACGCTGCCGGAAATCGGCTGGAACGCCGGCACCGGCATGAGCCGGGGCGTCGATCCGCGCGAAATGGCGCGCTCCGATCTGATCGTGATGTGGGGCGGCAATCCCGTCGCCACGCAGGTTAACGTCATGACGCATGTGACGCGGGCGCGGAAGGAACGTGGCGCTCCGTTCGTTGTGATTGATCCGTACCGGACCCCGACCGCCGCTGTCGCCGATCTGCATCTGGCGCCGCGTCCTGGCACCGATGGCGCGCTGGCCTGCGCGGTGATGCATGTCGCGTTCCGGGATGGGCACGCGGATCTGGACTATCTCGCGCGGTACACGGATTTTCCTTCCGGTCTGCGGCAGCATCTTGCCGCGCGTTCCCCGGCATGGGCCGCCGCGATCACCGGGCTTTCGGTGGCAGCGATCGAGGGTTTCGCCAAACTCTATGGCACGACACAGCGGAGTTACATCCGTCTCGGTTATGGTTTCGCGCGGAGCCGCAACGGCGTCGCGAACATGCACGCGGTCAGTTGCCTGCCTGCTGTCACGGGTGCCTGGCGGCATGAGGGCGGTGGCGCGCTGTGGTCCAATCGCGGCATGTATCACTGGAACAAAACGCTGATCGAGGGTCTGGACGCGGTCGATACGACTGTCCGGACACTCGACATGAGCCGGGTGGGCAGCGTGTTGACCGGGGATCGTTCCGAGCTTGGCGATGGACCTCAGGTTCACGCGATGCTGATCCAGAATCAGAATCCGCTGACGGTCTGTCCTGATTCCAACCGTGTGCGCCGTGGTTTTTCCCGCGATGATCTGTTCGTCGTCACGCATGAGCAGTTCATGACCGAGACC
>JAYVCG010000396.1:0-4494 GCA_043750075.1 Acetobacteraceae bacterium
GCGCCGCGCCGTCGTCGGTGTGCAGGGAAAGATCCATATTCCCCCCTCCATGGGTGAAACTTCCCCCCTATATATGTGGAGCGTCGAGGCATTCAAGGGTTTATGACACAGTAAGATTAGCAGGCGGCTGGGTTACAAAGCCGTTCCGAACAAAACTCCGGCGCCCGCGGTGATCCCCATGGCCAGAGCGCCCCAGACCATGACCCGGATCGCCCCCAGGATGACACGCGCGCCGCCAGCCCATGCCGCCAACGCGCCCAGGAGCGCGAGAAAGAGCAGCGACGTTCCAGCCACGGAGAGAATCAGACCCGCTTCCGGGACCAGCGCGGTCACGGCGAGAGGCAGGGCCGCGCCAACGGCGAAACTGCCCGCCGACGCCAACGCCGCCTGAATCGGACGGGCCATGAGCGTTTCGGAAAAGCCCAGTTCGTCGCGGGCATGCGTCCCGATCGCATCATGGGCCATCAGTTGGCCGGCGACCTGTTTCGCGAGCGATGGATCGAGGCCGCGGCCAACGTAGATCGCGGTGAGTTCCTCGTGTTCTCCCTGATCGTCCGCCGCGAGTTCCGCGCGCTCAAGCCGCAGGTCGGCCGCTTCGGTGTCCGCCTGGGAATGCACGGACACATACTCGCCCGCGGCCATGGACATGGCGCCCGCGACCAGGCCGGCGACCCCCGCGATCATCACGCTTCTGTGTGTCCCATGCGCGGCCGCGACGCCCAGTACAAGACTGGCCGTCGAGACCAGACCGTCATTCGCGCCCATGACCGCGGCGCGCAGCCATCCGATATGGCCCGTGCGGTGTTTCTCGCCATGGCGCGCGGGCAAAGTACTGGGCCGGCTCATGTCCTGACGGAGGAGACGGAGGGAGGGATGCGGGCCGTGAGCGTCTCCAGCGTGTGTTGTCCGATCATGGCTTCCTCATCGGTGGGGATGACGTGAACCTCGACCCGGCTTTCCGGCACGCTGACGCGTGACGCGACGGCGGCGGTGCCAGGCACGACGCCCACCCAGCGCAGACGCTCGCAGACGCTCGCAGGCGGCGGCGCGGATCTCCGGCGCGTGTTCGCCGATACCCCCGGTGAACACGAAACCGTCCAGCCCGCCAAGCGCGGCGGCCAGCGCGGCCGTTTCGCGGGCGATGCGGGTGGGCGCGAAACCGGCGCCGTTCGTCAGGATGACCGGGACACGCGCGCCAGCGGCCACGCCGGCCGCGTCCGCCCCGGCCGGTGCCCGCGCGATGCTGGTGGCGCCGCCGGCCGCGATCGCAGCGAAGGCGCGGTTTTCGATCGTGGCATCCCGCGATGCCGGCAGTGGGTTCACGGATACTTTCCTTCCTGTCATGACGGGCACATCACGGCGGGCGCGGATGTCATTGGGCGGCCATGACGCGATAGAAAACGCCTTTGGCCATTTCGACGGCCAGCAGATACGCGGCGGTCGCGCCGATCAGGTAGACGAAGAACGCCAGCGGTGGCGCCACGAACCCGAACCATCGCCCAAACGGCGACAGCGGCAGGACGATCGCGATGACGACGGCCGCGCAGGCCATGGCGGCGAGGAAGCGGTGCGGTCTGCTCTGATAAAACCGCCGCCGTGTCCGGATCACGAAGACCACCAGCACCTGGGTTGTCAGCGACAGGATGAACCAACTGGTCTGAAACACCGCCTCGGTCACGCCGAATAAAGCGATAAGCACATAGAAGCTGATGAAATCGAAGACGGAACTGACCGGTCCGAACACCAGCATGAAGCGCTCGATCAGAGTGATGTCCCATTTGACCGGTTTGGCCACGGCCTCGGGATCGACCGCGTCGAAGGGGATCGCGATCTCCGACGCGTCGTACAGCAGGTTGTTCAGCAGGATCTGGATCGGCAGCATGGGCAGGAACGGCAGAATAAGCGCCGCGCCCGCCATGCTGAACATGTTCCCGAAGTTGGAGCTTGAGCCCATCAGCACATATTTCGACACGTTCTGGACCGTGCCGCGTCCGGCCATCACGGCCTCGCGCACCACGGAAAGATCGTGTTCCAGCAGGATCAGATCGGCCGCCGCGCGCGCGACATCGGCCGCGCCATCGACCGAGATCCCGACATCGGCCGCGTGCAGCGCCGGCGCGTCGTTGATGCCGTCGCCCATGAAGCCCACGACATGCCCGAGCCTTTTGAAGGCGAGCAGGACACGATGTTTCTGTTGCGGATTGACCCGGCAGAACAGGTTGATGCGCGGCAACTGCCCGATCAGCGCCTCGTCCGACAAACCCGCCAGCGCGTCGCCCGTCAGCACGCCGAGGACCGGCACGCCGATCTCCGCGAAGACATGGCGGGTCACCTGTTCGTTGTCTCCGGTCAGCACCCTGACCGAGATGCCGGCTTCCGCCATCGCCCGGATCGTCGCGCCCGCGCTGGCTTTCGGCGGATCGAGGAAAACCGCGAAGCCGGAGAAGACAAGCGCGCTCTCATCGGTGACCGCGGCTGTTCCATGGGTGCTGTCCACCCCTCGGCTGGCAACGCCCAGGGCGCGAAATCCCTGGGCGCCAAGGGCGTCGAGCGTGGCCTCGAACGTCTTGCGGGCCGCGGGGTCGAGGGGCCGCTCCGCGCCATCCGCCCCCACATATTGTCCTGACAGCCGCAGCAAATCCTCCGGGGCACCCTTGACGATCAGAAGACGTTTCGCGTCGTGTTCGACCAGGACAGAGACCCGCCGCCGCTCGAAATCGAACGGCACTTCGTCGAGCTTTTTCCAGCCCGTCATGTCGAAGGGATGAGCGGCCAGGATCGCCTCGTCGAGCGGGCTTTTCATGCCGCTCTCGAACCGGCTGTTGATGAAGGCATGGCTGAAGACCAGCGCGCTTTCCGCGCCCGTGCCATCGATCGCGCGCACCAGTTTGATCGTGGCTTCCGTCAATGTGCCGGTCTTGTCGGTGCACAGCACGTCCATCGCGCCCATGTCCTGGATGGCCGAGGGGCGTTTGACAATGACCTTCAGGACCGCCATGCGCAGGGCGCCGCGCGTCACCGTGACCGACACCACCATCGGCAGCAACTCCGGCGTCAGCCCAACCGCCAGCGCCACCGCAAACAGAAAGGACTCCAGCAGCGAGCGCTGCAAGGCCACATTCACCAACAGGGTGAACAACACCAGCAGCACGGTCAAGCGCATGATGAGCAGGCCGAATTGCCGGGTGCCGCTCTCAAAGGCGGTGGGTGGCGCTTTTTCACTCAGGCTGACTGCAATCTGGCCCAGGGCGGTGGCGCTGCCGGTGCGCCCAATCAGCACCCGGGCCGAGCCGCTGACCACCGAGCTGCCCATGAAGACGGCGTCAACCGCCTCTAGCGCCCAGGCATCCGGGGCGGCGCTGGCCGCAGGGGCTTCTGCACTGGCTTGGGCACCGGCTTCTGTTGGCGCCGGGGTGCGGCTGGACGGGGCCTTCTTTTCTACCGGATAGGGCTCGCCCGTGAGCTGCGCCTGGTTGACGAAGAAATCGTCGGCTTGCAGCAGCGTGGCATCGGCCGGCACCAGATTGCCGGCCGACAACAGCACCACATCGCCGGGGACCAGCTCGGTCACGGGCAGTTCGCAAGGTTTGCCGTCACGCAGGACGGTTACCGTCACCGCCACCTGCAAGGCCAGCCGTTGCGCTGCGCGACCGGCCCGGTAGGCCTGTACAAAATCGAGCGTCACACTCATCACCACGATTACGCCGATGATGAGAGCCCCCGTGACGTCGCCGGTCAGCGCAGAGATGCCGCTGGCCGCCAGCAGTACCAACACCAGCGGGTTTTGAAAATGCGAGAGGAATTGCAGCACCAACCCACGTTGCAACGCGGACTTGAGC
Source organism: Acetobacteraceae bacterium (assembly GCA_043750075.1). GTDB lineage: Bacteria > Pseudomonadota > Alphaproteobacteria > Acetobacterales > Acetobacteraceae > Rhodopila. The sequence continues at coordinate 3,840 of JAYVCG010000396.1, forward strand.
CGGTTGGGGCCGTAGCGCTTAAACCGCTCAGTGGCCTCGGCGCTGCTCAGCCCGTTCAATACAAACCCCGCACCCGCGCCTGCAGCCTCGCAAGCCCAAGCAAGGCATCGGTAAACGGTGTAGCCACGCCGGTCAGGGCGCCCAGCTCTTTGACTACCGTCACCAGGGTATCGAGCTCAACCGCCTTGCCGGCCTCCATGTCCTGCAGCATCGAGGTCTTGAAAGCGCCCAGTTTGAGTGTCACGGCGTGGCGGTCTTCGGGCTGCTGATGGATGGGAAGACCTAGGCGCGCGCCTATCTCTTTGGCTTCCAGCATCACGCTGGTGATAAAGCCACGCAGCAGTTGATCGCCCAGAATCAGATCGGTGGTGGCGCCGGTCAACGCGCTGATCGGGTTGACGCTCATATTGCCCCACAACTTGTACCAGCTGTCTTTTTGAATCTGCTCGGACACACGGGCCTCAAAACCGGCGCGTCCCAGCAGCGCGGCGAGTCGCGCCACGCGCTCGGTCGCGGCACCCGAGGGCTCGCCGATGATCAGCGTGTTGCCAAAGTGATGCTGCACACGGCCCGGCGTTTCACAAGCGCAGCTGGCGTGCACCACGCAGCCGATGACACTGGCCGCTGGAATGGCTTGGGCGATCGCGCCGGTGGC
>JAYVCG010000397.1:0-7316 GCA_043750075.1 Acetobacteraceae bacterium
CGGAGGCATAGAAGAAGGCCAGGATCAGGCAGCACATCGCCTGCCCGCGCACCCAGGCGGACAGGATGCGGTCCACTTCCCGCGCCTGCGCGGTGATCACCCCGGCGTAGCGGCGCGGCACCCATGATCCCACCTTGTGCGTCAGCCTCGGCCAGTCGCGGAGGAAGTAGAATCCCACGACCGGGGTGACGATCGCCAGCGTCAGCACGTTGAAGATCGCCAGGCTGCTGCTGATGATGCTGGTGGCGGTGGAGAGCAGGATGCTCAGCAGGCTGCCCGCCTGGCCGCTCACCACGTCGCGCAGCTTGTCGTTGACGACATCCGATCCGAAATTTTGCTGGAGGTGGTCCAGTTGCTCCCTGGCCCAGCCCTGGAAAAGGAAGGCGTAGTGGGGGATGCGGGTGATCAGCAGTTTGATCTGCAACAGCAGCAGCGGATACAGCAGCAGCGCGAACAGCAGCATGGCGGCGATCAGTGCCAGCATCACCGCCGCCGCCGCCATCCCGCGCGGCAGGCCCAGACGGGTCAGCCGCGTGGTGGGGGGATCGAGCGCGTAGGCCAGCACCGCCGCCGCGACGAACGGCGCCAGCACCGAGGCGAACAGTTGCAGCGTCAGCCACCCCACCACCAGCACGCCCGCGATCAGCGCGATTCTCTGGGCGCGCGTGGCCTGTGTCCGCGCGGCGGAGTCGGACAGCCGGGACGCCGCCGTCATCCCGTTCAGCGGGTGAATGTCGCCCAGCCGCACGATGCCGGGGTCCGCGTTTTCCGGGCGCTGATCCTCCGGGCGTACATCATCGGCCATGGGCGGCGACCCAGACATAGGCGGCGCCCGACAGAAGCGTGGACGCCGTGACGATCCAGACCAGAATTTGCATCAACCAGGGGGCCATCATATCGAACCCCGTCAGGAACAGCGTCAGGGCGATCAGCACGATCTGCAACGCGGTGTTCACCTTCGAGACATACAGCGGCCGGATGACCACCGGCTGGCCCATTACGTTCAGGATGAGGACTCCACCGACGATCAGCAAATCGCGAAACACGACCAGGATCGCCAGCCAGTCCGGCAGCACCCGCACCACGGCCAGGGTCACGTACATCGTCACCAGCAAGGCCTTGTCGGCGACCGGGTCCATCATCGCGCCGATGGAGTTCCCGCCATAGCGCCGCGCCAGCCAGCCATCGACCGCGTCCGACAGGCCGGCGAGCACGAACAAGAAGAACGCGAGATCGAGCCGGCGTTCCAGCACCAGCCAGAACGCGAGGGGTACAGCACAAAGCCTGCCGAACGTGACGAGGTTCGGGGCGGTTAAAAACGCGGCCCTGGGGCCGCGTCCGAGGTGCGATCCATCTGGCATCGGCTGAAAAGGCGGCGCCCCCTCATTGCCCGCGCGTGGCGGGCCATGTTTGTGTCACATCCCGTTCCCCGGCTTAGCGTAAGGAGGGCCACCATGGCCAGTGGAGATCAGAGTGAAGATCAGAGCATGGCTGGTTCCGGTATCATCCCCGCGGGCCGGGTGGTGTCGAATGAGCACCTGACCTATCGCGCCGCCGGGGTGGACATCGACGCGGGCGATGCCCTGGTGGAGGCGATCAAGCCGCTCGCACGTTCCACGCGCCGCACGGGCGTGTTGGGCGGGCTTGGCGGTTTCGGCGCCCTGTTCGACCTGAAAGCCGCCGGATTCCGCGATCCGATCCTGGTTTCGACCACGGACGGCGTGGGCACCAAGTTGCGAGTCGCGATCGAGACCGGGTTGCACGGCACGGTGGGCATCGACCTCGTGGCGATGTGCGTCAACGATCTGGTGGTGCAGGGGGCGGACCCGCTGTTCTTCCTCGATTATTTCGCCACTGGCCATCTGGAGGTGGCCCAGGCCGCCGCGGTCATCGCGGGCATCGCCGAGGGGTGCCGTCAGGCCGGGTGCGCTCTGGTCGGCGGCGAAACAGCGGAAATGCCCGGCATGTATGGCGGCGGTGATTACGATCTCGCCGGCTTTGCCGTGGGCGCGGCGGAGCGGGACACGTTGCTGCCGCGCGACGTGGCGCCGGGCGACGCGCTGCTCGGGCTGGCGAGTTCGGGGGTGCATTCCAACGGGTTTTCCCTCGTGCGCCGGATCGTCGCGGCGAGCGGACTGGCCTGGACCGCGCCCGCGCCCTTTCCCACCGCTTCCCCTCAGACCCTGGGCCAGGCGCTGATGACGCCGACACGGATTTACGTGCGCGCGCTGCTGGCGCTGCACAAGGCCGGTTTGCTGAAGGCGGCGGCGCACATCACCGGCGGCGGACTGCCAGGAAACATCCCCAGGGTGCTGCCGGAGGGCGTGGTGGCGGCGCTGGAGCCGGGATGGACCATGCCGCCGGTGTTCCGCTGGCTGGCCCGCACCGGGGGCGTCGCCGCCGATGAAATGGCGCGGGTGTTCAATTGCGGGCTCGGGATGGTGCTCGTGGTCGCGGCCGCGGACGTGGACGCGGCGGTGGCGCTGCTGACTCAGGAGGGCGAGACCGTCTACCGCGTCGGCTCGATCCAACCGGGCGAGGGAGAGGCGCGCATCACCTTCACACCGCCCGCGGACTGGCTGACATGACGCTTTCTGGCCTTCCTCCTTCTGGCCTTCCTCCTTCTGGCAGGCGGCGGCGCGTCGGCGTTCTGATCAGCGGGCGCGGGTCCAACATGGCCTCGCTGATCGCCGCCGCGCGCGATCCGTCTTACCCGGCCGAGATCGTTGTGGTGGTCTCCAACCAGCCGGAGGCCGCCGGGCTGGCGCGCGCGCGGGAGGCGGGGATCGCGGCTCATGCGGTCGATCACCGGCCCTTCCGCGGCGACCGGGCGGCGCACGAGGCACGGATCAACGCCTTGCTGACCGGAGCGGGGGTGGAGATCGTGTGCCTCGCCGGTTACATGCGGTTGCTGACGCCCTTGCTGGTGGGCGCCTGGCGGGGCCGCATGGTGAACATTCATCCCAGTCTGCTGCCCGCGTTCCCTGGTCTGCATACCCATGCCCGTGCCCTCGCGGCCGGGGTGAAGCTGCATGGCTGCACGGTGCATCTCGTGACCGAGGTGATGGACGAAGGCCCCATCCTGGCGCAGGCCGCCGTGCCGGTGCTGGCGGGCGATACCGAGGACACTCTGGCCGAACGGGTGCTGGCCCAGGAACATGTGATCTATCCGGCGGCGCTTGGCGCTTTCGCGTCCGGGCAGACCGGGCTTCCGGCGCCCGCCACGGAGGCTTTGCGCAATCCGTTGTCCTGGTAGGCGGGGATGGTACGGGTCTCTTTCGCACCGCCATCGGGACCAGGAGAGGCGCGGCATTCATGCGGACCATCGCCCTGACCGTGGCTCTGGCGGCTCTTGCCCAACCGCGCCCCCTTGCCATAGAACGCCGGGGCTCAATCACCCTCGTCGAGGCGTCTCATGGCTGAACATGGCAGCACCGTTTTCCGCGGCCCCGCTACCCAGGAAGCATTCTACGCGGACAAGCTCCGCTTCTGGGGTGGCATCAACAAGGCGACCATTGGCATGGTCATCTTCCTGATCCTGTTGCTGATCTGGATGGCGGCCTTCCTGTAGGGCAACGCCGTCTCTCGCCCCGGCGGGTCCGATGAGCCGGATGGCGAGGTTTGATGTCCCAGGCCGATAACCCGTTACGCGGCATCCTGCTGTCCGTCGGCGCCTGCTCCATCTTCGCGGTGGCGGACGTGACCGCGAAACTCCTCAGCACCGGCCTGCCGATCGTCGAGATCACCTGGATACGCTATGTGCTGTTCTTCGGAATGGCCGCGATCCTCGCCGCCCGCGCGCCGGGCCGTCCGTTCCGGCCGCGTCATCCCAGGCTCCAGATTCTGCGCGGGTTGTGCGTGACCGGCAGTTCGGTGCTGTTCGTCTATGGCATCCGCGAGATGACGATGGCGCAGGCGACGACGATCAGCTTCCTGTCGCCCTTGCTCATCACCCTTCTTTCCATTCCCCTGCTGGGCGAGATCGTCGGCATCCGCCGCTGGGCCGCCGTGCTGGTGGGCATGATCGGGATGCTGATCGTGGTGCGGCCGGGCGCGCAGGGTTTTCAGCCCGCCGCGTTGTTCGGTGTCGTATCGTCGTCCTGTTGGGCACTGGCGCTGATCATCACGCGCAAGATCGCGGCCACCGACCCGCCGCAGACGACGATTTTCTGGTCCTCCCTGGTGGGGGCCGCCGTGCTGACCGTGCTGTTGCCGTTCAACGCCGCCTGGCCAAGCTGGACGCAGTTCGCGCTGTGCGTGCTGCTGGGGTTTCTGTCATCGGCGGGTCAGTGGATGGTGGTGCTGGCGCACCGGCTGGCGCCTGCCTCGTTGCTGGCGCCGTTCAGCTACACGCAATTGCCCTGGGTCATTCTGGGGGGATATCTCGTGTTCGATCATCTGCCGGATCAGTGGACGCTGGTGGGGGCGTCGGTCATCATCGCCAGCGGATTGTATACCGCGCACCGGGAACGGGTCAGGGCGCGTGAAGCGAAGGTCAGGGCGCTGCCCTGAAACCCGCCAGGGGCCGAGCCCCTGGACCTCATCCCCTGAAGAAATGGTTTCCAAAGGCGAGCCTTTGGCGGAGGTCCAGGAGGCAGCGCCTCCTGGCGGGTCTGGGCGGCGCCCAGGGCTTCATTCCGCCAGCACACGAATCGCCGTTATTCCCTCCGCCAGCAAACGCGTGAGATCGGCCAGCGCCAGCGCCACACACCCTTCGGTGGGCGCATGGCCGGAACGCGCGACATGCAGAAAAATCGCCGACCCATGCCCCTTCACCACCGGCTGATCGTTCCACCCCAGGACGCCGATGACGTCATAAATCCCATCCCGGCGCCACAATTCCTCATGCCGCCCTTCATGCGGCAAACGAACGGGACGATTATAATCCCGATGCCCAGGATCGTCGCACCACCCATCCTGGGCCGCGATCGGCTCCACCGGCACGGCGCAGCGCGGCGGCGGCACCCGGTCAGCGCGATACAGCACCCGGCGCAACGGCAGCAGACCGGCGGGCGTGCCGCTGTCGCCTTCTTCTTTATGAACACGCACCCCGCTTTTACCCAGCGCCGCCTGAAAAATCCGGCCGCGCCAGATCAGCCTGCCATCCGGGTGAACGATGGCTTCCCCTGGAATGTCCATGCGTCACTCCAACAAATGGCCAAAGCGGGTTTTCTTGGTCGCGAGGTAATCGTCGTTCACCTCGTTCGAGGCGAAGGCATGCGCCTCCCGCCCCACCACTTCCACGCCACAAGCCGTCAAACCCGCGATCTTGTCTGGATTATTGGTCAGCAGCCGCACCCGCGTGATGCCCATGGACAGCAGCATGTTGGCGCCAATGAGGAAATTGCGCTCATCCGCCCCCCATCCCAGCACCCGGTTGGCGTCCAGCGTATCGAGGCCCCAGTCCTGCAACGTGTAGGCGCGCAGCTTGTTGACGAGGCCGATGCCCCGCCCTTCCTGCGCCAGATACAGCACGATCCCCGCACCATGCTCCGTCATGCGCCTGATGGCCCCCTGCAACTGCTCTCCGCAGTCGCAGCGCAGAGAGCCCAGAAGATCGCCGGTGAAGCATTCGGAATGGATGCGGACCAAAGGCGCGTCAGCTTCCTCCGGCCGCCCGATGACGATGGCCACATGCTCGATCGCCGCCCCTTCCGACCGGAACGCCACCACCCGCGCATCCTGGGCGTTCCGCAAGGGAACGGACGCGGAGGTGACGATCCGCAACCCCTCCCCCTCCATCGCCGGATACGCCAGCACATCCGCCGCCGCAACGCTGATCAGGCCCAAGGCGGCGAGGTCGGCCGCGAGGTCGAGGGTAGCCAGCGGCGGCACGGCGAGAACGGCGGGCAACAACCGCCCCAGCTTCGCCAGGGCGATGGCGGCAAGGGCGCCTTCGGGGGTGTCCACCTTCTCCATCCCCGCCGTCACCGGCTGCGGCGCCGTGGGATCGGCCAGGCCGCGCAACGCCTCCGGATCGGCGAGGGCGGCGGGCAGCAGGGCCGCCACGACCTCGGCGCCGGGATCGACCGGACGGCGCAACACGGCGGCGCCGCGCACGGGGGCGAACAGCAACACCGGGGGAGAAAAGCCCAGGGCGAGGAAATCCGCGAGGGAGACCACCCCGGCGGTTTCCGCCGCCAGCAGCAGCAGCGGCGCCCCGCCCTCCAGCAGGACGGGAACGCCCCGGCGTAATTCCGCGGCCGCGCGATGCACGCGGCGCAGCGTTCGGGTCAGACTTTGGGCGTCGGCGGCGGCCGGGGATGTGGCGCTCATGATCCCCTGATAGTGGGGTCTGCAATCATTGGGAACAATCCCGGCCCAATTTCGTCACGTTTGGCCTATAGGGTCCGGACCGTGGCATGACCGGGAGGCGGGGAATCCGTCCCCGCACGCCGCCCTCATGCGGGAGACCAGCACGCCATGCCGTGTGGCCAATCCATCCTGATCGTGGACGGCGACCCCGCGATGCGTGAAACGCTGCGGGAGCAACTGACCCGCGACGATGCCTTCGCCGTGATCGAGGCCGCGGGCGCGCGGGAGGCGGAAGCCTGTCTGCGCGCGCCGGATGCCCGGTTCGCCGCGATCATCATGGATGCCGCCCTGCCCGATGGCGACGGCCACGCGGTATGCGCCAGGCTGCGCGCCCAGGGGCATGGGATGCCGGTGATCTTGTTGAACGGCCTGGACCGTGGCGCCGGGTCAGATGACACGATCTCCATCGCCAAACCCTTCCGGCTGAGCGAACTGATGGCCTGCCTGCGCGCGCGGCTCGACGCGAGCGCGGCGCGCGACGCGGCGCCGCGGCTCATGATCGGCCCCTATGCGTTCAACCTGGATGAACGGTCGCTGCGTCTCGGCGCCAACCCGCGCATCCGGCTGACCGAGAAAGAGGCCGCGATCCTGGCCTTTCTGCATCGCATGGCGGAACGCGCGGTGCCCAGACAGGAATTGCTGCGGGAGGTGTGGGGGTACAATCCGGCGGTGACGACGCACACGCTGGAAACCCACATCTACCGTCTGCGGCGCAAGATCGAGGCGAACCCCGCCGAGGCCCGCCTGCTGATCACCGAAGCGGGCGGCTACCGGCTGGCGAGCGGATCACTGACCCCCTCCTGACCCCTCTCCCCCCACCGCGGCCCCCGCCGCCAGCACCCCTATCGCCGCCACATGCTGAAACCCCAGCGCCTGGGCCACGGCGGGGTGCGTGACCCAGTGATCGTGGATGTTCAGACCCTCGCGCAGGAACGGGTCGTCCAGCATCGCCTGACGCCAGCCCTTGTCCGCCAGCGCCATCACGAACGGCAGCGTCGCGT
>JAYVCG010000398.1:0-3290 GCA_043750075.1 Acetobacteraceae bacterium
TTCGGCTTCCATGTCCTGATCGAATTCGCAGATCACCTTGGGCAGCAGCGAGCGGATCGCCGGGTCGTCCAGGAGTTTATAGCTGTCCCAGCCCATCGCTCCGGTCGCCAGCGCCGCCGCGACCACGAACGGGCCGCTGAACTGCCCATCGACCACGTTCACCGGATTGGCTTTTTTCTCCGCCGGCGCGCCGATCAGCAACATGCCCGATTTCGGCAGGCCGAGACGGATGGAGGTGATATCGGCGGGTTTCAGATCGTTCGCAGCGCGCAACGCCAGCGCCGCGTCGATGCCCGCATGGCCATACCGGCAGGACGGGTAGGGTTTGACGGCGGTGTTCATCAACTCAAACACCACGCCCAGATCCTGCACCGCGCGTTCGGGTTTGGGGTTGGGGGCGTAGGCGCGCATGAAGCCGTGCTTGCCCTCCAGCGCCTCAGAGGCGCCTTTGAAGCCCTCGCGCACCAGGGTCGCGGCCATCAGGCCGTTGGTCGCGGCCCATCCCACCTGGGAGCGTTTCGTCCACGCGCCATTGGCCAGGAATTGCAGGCTGCCCGCGCATTGCGACAGGACCGTGCCCATGGCGCCCGCCACGCCCTCGGCGTCGAGGCCGAATACCCGCGCCGCCGCCGCCGCCGCGCCGAACGCGCCGCAGGTGGCGGTGGGGTGGAAACCGCGGTCGTAATGCTCGCCCGCGGGCAGGGCCAAAGCGACGCGGCACGTCACCTCATAGCCCGCGATGATCGCGGCGAGCACGTCGGCGCCGGACGCGCCCACCATCTCCCCCGCCGCCAGCGCCGCCGGGATCACCGGGGCGCCCGGATGCAGCGAGCCCGCCGCGTGCGTGTCATCGAAATCCAGCGAGTGGGCCAGGGCACCGTTGAGGAACGCCGCGCCCGCCGGGCTGTAGCGCGCCGCGTCGCCAAACACGCCCGCGTTGCCATTCGCCATGCCCATGGCCCGCACCGTGGCGAGGAAGGAAGCGGTGCTCTCGGCGTCGTGCCGGGCGCGGACGATGTTGCCCACCAGATCCAGGACGAGGAAGCGTGCCCGTGTCACCACCTCGGGCGGGAGGGTGGAGAGTTTGATGCTGGCGCAGAAGGCGGAAAGCTGGCTGGTGACGCCCATGGCGACGGAACCTCCGGTGTTTGGCGGGAGTGTGCCGGAAAAGCCTGTCTGGTGGAAGCCTGTGCTCCGTGCCTTGGGCTGGATGGGGTGAAGGAAGCAAGCACTGGGCGCTGCCCCGCACCCCGCCAGGGGCCTGGCCCCTGGACCCACTCCAATGGATGGGATCCAAGGGCTATCGCCCTTGGCGGGTTTCAGGGCAGCGCCCTGACCTTTCTTCAGCTACCGCGAGACCAGCACGAGGGGAGGGACGCCAAACATGACAATGCCGCTTTCGGGTATCACGGTTCTGGATTTCGGCCAGATTTACCAGGGCTCCTACGCCACGCTGCTGATGGCCAAGGCGGGCGCCGACGTGATCAAGATCGAGCCGCCAGACGGGGAGCCGCTGCGCCGCCGCGTGGCGCCGGGCGCCACGACGACGATGCCCTTCGCCATGCTGAACGCCAACAAGCGCGGCGTGACGCTGAACCTGAAGACCGAACGCGGGAAAGACCTGTTGAAAGCGATGGTGAAACGCGCCGACGTGCTGCTGGAGAATTTCGCGCCTGGCGCGCTGGACAAGCTCGGTGTCGGCTGGTCCGTGCTGCATCCGGTCAATCCGCGGATGATCTACGCCACCGCCTCGGGCTACGGCATCACCGGGCCGCGCAGTGGCGATCTGGCGATGGACCTGACGGTGCAGGCGGCCTCGGGCCTGATGAGCGTGACGGGCTACGCCGATGGGCCGCCGCTGCGGGCGGGGGTGACGGTCGCCGATTTCTCCGGCGGCATTCATGCGTATGGCGCCATCATGACGGCGCTGTTCGAGCGTGAGCGGAGCGGCGTCGGCCGTCTGGTGGAAACCGCGATGCTGGAGGCGATGTATTTTCCCCTTGCCGGTCCGATCGACCAGTTCCACCGCCGGGGCACGGTGCCAGTGCGCAGCGGCAACGGCGCCAATGGCTCGATCGCGCCGTACGGCGTGTTCCCGGTGAGGGATGGGTATGTCGCCATCCACACCGGCACCGATGGCCACTGGTTCAAGATCCTGGAAGTCGCGGGCCGCGAGGATTTGCGCGACGATCCAAGGCTTCAGACCATGCACGGGCGGGCGCAGCACCACGAGGAAGTGTCGGAGGTCGTCGCCGCCTGGACCGCCTCCCTCACCAAGGCCGAAATCGAGGCACTGGGCCGCCAGCACAAAATCCCGTTGAGCCCGGTGCGCGATGTGGAGGAGGTGATGAACGACGAACACATGCATGGCCGCGGCGCCCTGGAATGGGTCGATCACCCCGAGCTGGGGAGGGTCATCCTGCCGACCACACCCCTGCGCATACACGGCACCGACATCGCCCCCGCCACCCCCAGTCCCCGCGTCGGACAACATAATGACGAGGTGTACGGCCAATGGCTGGGCCTGTCCGCCGATGAACTGGCCTCGCTCAGGGCCGAAAAGGTGATCTGATGGCCAACACGCCGCTGGATGGCTTCGTCATCCTGGATTTGACCCAGTTCTATCAGGGGCCGTATGCGACGATGATGCTCGCCAAGGCGGGCGCCGATGTCATCAAGATCGAGCCCCCCAAAGGCGAAAGCCTGCGCGGCATGGCGCCGCCCGGCAAGACCGGCTCGTATCCGGTGGCGGCGCTGAACGCCAACAAGCGCGGTGTGACGCTCGATCTGAAGACGGAGGAAGGCCGCGATCTGCTCAAACGCATGGTGCTGAAAGCCGACGCGCTGGTGGAGAACTATTCTCCCGGTGTCATGGACCGTCTGGGGGTGGGCTGGTCCGTGTTGAGTGAACTGAACCCCCGGCTGGTCTATGCCTCGGCCACCGGGTTCGGGCTGTCGGGGCCGGACCGGGACAACCTGGCGATGGATTTCACCATCCAGGCCGCCTCGGGCGTCATGAGCCTGACCGGCTTTCCCGATGGCCCGCCGCTGCGCACCGGCGCCCCCTATGTGGACATCCTTGGCGGCGCGCATCTCTACGCGGGCCTGATGACCGCGCTGCTGGAACGCGAGCGCACCGGCATCGGGCGGCTGGTCGAGGTGGCGATGGTGGAAGCCGTGTTCGCCTCCCTCGCCACCGCCATCGACCAGTATCATCGCGCGGGCCAGAAAACGCCGGGCCGCAGCGGCAACGCCTTCGCCAATTTCAACCGCGCGCCGTACAATGTGTA
>JAYVCG010000399.1:0-7153 GCA_043750075.1 Acetobacteraceae bacterium
GACGATCGCCGAATACCTGGAAGACGAGCACCCGATGCCCGCCCTGTTCGGCGGCCCCATCGGCCGCGCCCATGCCCGCTTCCTCAACGCCTGGGCCGATGGCGTGCTGGTGGCCGGCATCGCGCGCTTCATCGTGCGCGATCTGCTCGACGTGATCGACCCGAAGGACCGCGCCTATTTCCGCTCCAGCCGCGAAGCCCGCTTCGGCGCCACGCTGGAGGAATTACAAGCAGGACGCGAGGACCGCCTGCCCGCGTTCCAGAACTCGCTGACCCCGATCCGCCTCGTGCTGCGCCGCCAGGACTGGCTGGGCGGCACACAGCCCAGTTACGCGGATCATATCGTTGCCGGAACGCTGATGTGGCCCCATTGCACCAGCCGCTTTCCGTTACTTGCCAAGGACGATCCCATCGCCGCCTGGTTCGCCCGCATGATGGACCAGTACGGCGGTCTGGGCCGGCACGCGAGGACGGCCTGAAGGGGCGGCGCGCCTCCGGCCCGTGCGCGTCACGGCCATCACCCCCTTCCGTGCCGGGAGAGTGCTGCCTTGAGACAGACAGTCTGGCTCCCGGCATATCTCGGCATGATGGATGCTGGAGTGGGGAACACAGCCTTGCTCCAGGCCTGATGGCGTGATTTTCAAAAAAATGGGAAAAGCCTCTCCAATACCGGCGGTGGTAACCCGGCCACCTTGAGATTTACCCAGAGCCAAACTGTCTGTCTCAAGGTAGCACTCTGGACATTTTTCAGGAGAGCATGAACGAGATAAGGCCCTCCGTGGTTCCTCCACGTCCTCCGTGTTAAAGCCTGCCTTCGCCAGCCAAGGATCCCACCCCATCCACCCGCCCATGCCCCGGAGCGCGGCCACTTCCCCCGCGCCCATGACCCCGGCCAATCCACCCCCCACCCATGACTGACTGGAGGACCCTGTTCGCGCTTCCGCGCTTCCGCGCCCTGTGGCTGGCGTTGTTTTGCGTCAATCTCGGCTCCTGGTGCGTGATGGCGGCGCTGCCCATCCTGGTCGCCAGCCGGTTCGGCGCGGGCACCGCCCTCGTGCTGTCGCTTGGCTGGCGCATCCTGCCGAAGCTGGTGCTGGCCCCGGTCTCGGGCGTGCTGCTGCGCCGGTTCGGGGCACCCCTCGTGGCGAGCCTCGCGCTGACGGGCGAGGCGATACTGACCGCCGCCCTCCCCTGGTGCGAGGATTTCGTCCTCCTGCAAGCCGTGATCGCGGGCATCGGCGCGCTCGATGTGTTCATCATGCCCGGCCTGCTGTCCCTGCGCGGCACCGTCACGCCGAAGGGTCTGGAACTGGCGGGCAACAGTCTCTGCTCGATGGCCGACCGGCTGGGCAAGACCGTGGGACCGGCGATCGGCGGCGCCGCCGTGCTCGCGGGCTTCGGCCCGTCCTTCCTGGGGTTTGGCGTCGCCATCGCCCTCGCCGCCGTGCCGGTCGCCCGCCTGCCCCGCCCAAAGCCCGAACCCGGCGCGTTCAGCGCCCGTCTGCGCGACCTGCCGGGCGAGTTCTGGGCCATGCTGCGCGGCGACCGCATGCTGGCGGGCCTGCTGGTCTGCGCCGTCAGCTACATGATCATGCTGGGCGGGCTGCGCCCCTTCCTGTTCTGGGCCAACCGCGACTGGTTCGGCGCCGCCGACACCGCGTGGACCGGGCTGATGACGGCGCAGGGCATGGGCGCGATCATCGGCGCGCTGACGGCGGGCTTGTGCAACCGCGCGCTGCTGCGCCACGCCTCAGCCTACACCCTGACCATGATCACCGGCATCCTGGAGGGGTTCTTCCACATGCTGCTGCTGTTCAGCACGGAACCCTGGGTGGCGATGCTGATCCTGGTGCTGGCGGGCATCCCGGAGCTGATCTCGACCGCCACCTGGTTCACCGCCATGCAGCAGCGTTTGTCACCGGAGCGCCAGGGGATTTTCTTCACCTTCTCCGCCCCGCTCTGGGACTGCGCCCATGCCGTGGGAGTGATGTCGGCGGGGTTGCACGCGGGGGGGATGCTCGGGCTGGCGCCATGGTGGGCGCTGCTGTCGCTGGCATCGACGCTGCCGATCGTGCCGGTTCTGATCTGGCACGCGTGGCGGGGGGAGGCGCGTGTTCAAAGGGCATGATGTGGGGGTTTGTTTGTCAAACATACCGTTCTCACGCGAAAACCTGGTTCATCGGAACGGCCACGCGGCCATCGCGCGTCTCCCTCCGCGCCGTGCCGCGGGAAAGGAGCCAGGCTTCACCACAGAGTTAGCCAGCAGCCACGCGGGCCGCACCCCCATGGGGAGAAAATGGCGGTTTTCCACGGTTTTGAGCGAACGACCGCTTCCATTTACATGGTAGACACAGAGGCACAGAGATTTCTCTTCACGTTCAAGGGAGTGCCTCTGTGTCTCTGTGGTGAAGCTTTCGCGTACCGTGGTACAAAAGGAATGCCGGGCCAGGGGATGACGGCGAAGGAGCATGGGTCAACGATTAAGGACCGTGGGTATGAAAGAAGCCGGTGTTTCCGTTCCGCCACCCTTACGGCTTCGCCACTTCCTCCATCGCCCCGGCGGGGGGCTCGGCGGGGTTCAGCCTGATCCCCACCTGGTTCAACAGGTCATCCCGCACTTTCGGCATCACCGCGCTGAGTTGTTCCCGCACCGCCCCCTCGCACACCGGGCCCGCGACACCGGACACGAACACGCGGGTCACGGTGACACGCCTCCCCTCCACTTCCCAGTGCGAGCGGAAACGCACCAGCGCGGTGTCGATGACCAGATCCTTCGGCACGGCGCTCATTTCCCGGCCCTCGGGCAGGGTCAGGATCAGGGTTTCGCGCTGCGTGCCGGGATAGCAAAAGGTCGGCTCGTTCGCCGCCAGCCCCTTCATGATTAACGGCCCGGTCAGGAAATCCCCCGGTCTGGGCAGGATCCGCAGACCGGTCCATAACGCGAAATAGCCGCCATTCAGCAAAGATATCTGGTTATTAATCTGAAACGTTCCCCGCATTGTGTAATCAGGCCCAGGGGAGGAAGGGGATGGGAAGGTGAAATCGCCGGTGCCTGGGGTGCCGCGCTGGCGGAGCAAGGTGACGGCGGCGGCGCTCTGGTTGTTCTCCCCCATGCCGCGCGCGATGGAGCGCAACCAGGAACCGAACGCGCCCCGCGCCGTGGTTTCCGTGGTGCCGGTCAGCGCGCCATCCGCGTCCAGCGTGGCGATGGTCGTCATTTCCGACACGGTCTCACTGGCGGGCGGGAGCGGGATCGTTCGCCGCGCCGGACCGGCGCCGCCGAGGTGGATGGCGGGCTTGCCGAGGTCCTGGAACGCCAGCGTGCCGAACGGCGAGGTGCCGATCATGGGATCGAGGTAGACATTCAACCCTGGCAGGAACAGGATCAGATGATTCATCGGCCGCAGGTTCGGCGGCTTGGCGATCGTCGCGGTATCGGAAGAATTCAGCAGCACCGGTTCCGCCGCGATCCCCCGCGCGGCGAGCAAGGCGTGCAGCAGAACGATCGTGTCCTTGTCGTCGCCGTACAGATTGGTCAGCACCGTTTCAGCGTCATGCGGCTCCGGCGGGCTTTCGTCGAGCGGCACGGGCACCCGGCGCACATGATCGCGCACCCAGTCGTACAACAGCCGCGCCTGCTCCCTGGCCTCCTCCTGTCCGGCGGTCAGGCGCACCGCCTTGTCACGGATCGCGGGCGAGACCTTGGCGTGGGACAGTAACAAGGCGCCATACGCCGTGGCGAAAGCGTCCCAGTCCCTGAACGTGGACACGGCGAACCGCGGCAGCCGGTCGAACGCCCCCACGAGACTGATCTCCTGTGAAGCCTCCGAAGCCTTGCGCGAACGGAAATAATGCATGGTGCGATCGAGGATGACTTCCGTTTGATGATCGAAACCGCGCGTCTCGACATGGAACGGCAGCCGGGAGGGAACGCTGATGGTGTAATTGGTTTCCTCCCACCCCACCGAGCGCACCAGCACCGGCGCCGTCATGAAACCGCCCGGCACGCGGGGGCGGAACAGGACGCGGCGTGTGCGGACCAGCAGCAAATCGCCCGCCCCGGCGTCCTGGAAGGTAATGATCATGCGGCGCACATCGGAGAATTCGTGGAAATACCGGTCGCCCGTGGGCGGGTCCTCGCGAATCGCGTCCTTTCCGGCCGGCACCAGCCGCCCATTGGGCTTTTCGACCCGTGCCTCCAGAACCTCCAGCGTTTCCGTCGAGCCCGACCACGTCAGCGGCACCTGCGCCACGCGCATCGTGCCGGTTTTGGGCAGCCGCAGGGTCACTTCCGCCTCGACCACGGCGGACCCGTCGGCGGCGACGGTCCAGGTCGAATTCACCAGATCGAACGTGACCGGCGCATCGGCTGACAGGGCCTGGCGCCCGAAGGGCAAGGCCAGAAGGGGTAAGGCCAGAAGGGGTAAGGCCAGCACCATCACCGCGAGCCGTGGCCATGCCGTCATCCGCTTTCTCCCTTGTCCCGGCTCCGGTGTCTCAACGGCGTGTCCACGGTTTCCCATCGCTCCGGTCATGGCAGTCAAGGGAACACGGGCCAGGCTCAGTGTCCATCAGGAAAAATCCGCGCGTGCCGGAAGGATGCGAAAGGTCTCACCACGGAGATCGCGGAGAACCACGAAGACGCACGGAGGCAGGATCATGCCAGCCGGCATCGCGGGCCCCGCCGGTGATACGCGTGCGTCATGCTTCCGTGGTCCTACCATGTAAATGGAAGCGGTCGTTCGCTCAAAACCGTGAAAAACCGCCATTTTCTCCCCATGGGGGTGCGGCCCGCGTGGCTGCTGGCGAACTCCGTGGTTCTCCGTGTTGAGACTCTTAAAAGACCGCGCCAGCCCCCCGCGCCGGATCGATGACGGCGGCGCGTGAGAAACGTCTGGACCGGACACGCCAGAAACCACTTCAGTTCTTTGCCGTATCATCCCCGTCAGCCGCTCAGACCCGCGCCAAATAATGTTCAGCATCCTCAGCCAGCAACAGCCGCTGAGCGCGCAAACCCTCCACCACACGCCGCACCGCGGCCCCATGCCCCTCCCCGCCACGATCACGTTCCTCGATCGACAGCCGGGGATCGCCCGCCGCGCGCCGCGCCGCCGCCGTCTCCGCGAACGCCAGGAACGTGCCATCGCGATCGGCGAGCTGACCCGCCGGATATGGCTCCCGGTACAGGTTCCAGCCCGTGAAGGTGCCGCGCGGCGCGGCGATGTCCGGCAGACGGATACCGGCGCTCTCATTGCCGTCCGCGTCCACCTGAGGCGCCAGCGCCCGCCAGGCCGCCCCGCCAGACCCGGCGGGCACGGGATCGGTCCAGTCAGGCAACGGCGCCACATCGTTCGGCGCGCGCGGCGGCGTCAGGCCGGGAAGGGCGGGAAACGCCACCCGTTCCGCCAGGACCAGCGAGCCATCGGCGAGGCGCGGCACCTGGCTGTCCGGCGGCGCGCGGCCCGAAACCACCCACGCATCGAGCGCCACCAGCAACGCGCGCACCGCGGGCATCGGGTCGTGCCAGTTGCGCGGGTTCACGCAGGGTCCATTGTCGCGCGGCATCCCCGCCTTGCCGCCATGCTGGGTGCCCGCGATCAGATACGTCCGGACATTCTCCGGCAACGCGATGTCCCGCTCGCCCATCGGATCGGTGTGCAGCAGGGAGGCGCCCTTCTGCCAGTATTCCGTCCCCGTGTTGGTCTCGATCAGTTTCGGATCGCTGGCGTCACCGCGCATCAGTCCGCCCGTGGCCCCGGTCAGTGGATCGGTCATGGACGTGGCGGAGAAGGGAAATTCCACTTCCGGGAAATCGTGGTCCTCATGCCAGGCGCGGGTGCGGAACGGCTGCGCGAACGGGGTGTTGAGGAATACCCGCCCGATCCCCGCCACATGCGTCAGCACGCCGTCGAACACGCGCGCGCCGGCTTCATCGGCGTTGAAGCCGTGCGCGATGTGGTCGCGCAGATACCGGCCCGCCTGGGAGATGCCGAACGCCAGCGCGTGGGTGATCGCGCGCCCGGTGAATTCCGGGCCACGCGCGCGGAGGTGGCTCACGATGTCGCGGGTCGCGGCGAAACCGATGCCCTGGACGCGCGGGTTCGTGGCCTCATACCGGATTTCGTATATCGAGCCGGTGACGGGTTTCGTGCCCTCCGGCAGCAGCGTCACCGTGCGCGGACCGGTCAGCGCGAACGCCACCGGCACACGCTCCGCGGTCTGAGCGCGGCGGACGGTGACGCGGGTGACGCGCACGGCCTCATGCGACAGGCGGAACTGTTCATGCGCGCCAAGACGGGTGCCGGAAACGAACTCATCGCGGATCGGCTGTGTCAGCCCCTCGATCATGGGCGCGTCGAGCCACAGGCCGGTGGATTTCGGCGCGGCTGGGTCCCATCCCGTCCACAACAGCGAAAAGCCGAGCCGGAACGGCAGCGCGTCGCCCAGATCGGCGGCGGTCTTCGGTTCATTCCCGGCGGCCCCGGCGCAGAGATTGGCCAGCAGCATGATGCGGCCGCGGTTGTTCACCTCGTACAACAGCCGTCCATTGCCCAGGGTGGAATCGGCGGGACGCAACAGCACGAAACCCGATTGGTATGGGATCAGACCCCGCGCGTTCCGTGGCGCCCGGTCCAGCAGCGCGATCCCCTGGCTGGCGGGATGCGCGGGGTCGAGCGCGCCCGACGCCACGCCCTCCACCCGTTCATAGGCACCGGAGGCGCCGAACAGCGCGCCCTCCACCAGGGGCGCCCGCCTCGTGATCTCGATGCCGGTGATCATGGCCAGAGCAACTCCGCTTCCGTGCGCGCCTGTAGAATGTCTCGCGTCATGCCAGGGATCATGTCCAGCACGGCGAAGCCGCGCGGCGTCACCTCCAGCACCGCGAGGTCGGTGTAGACGCGCTTCACCACCCCCTTCGCCGTCAGCGGATAAGAGCACAGTTTGCGGATTCGCGATCCGCCGGTGTCCTGCCCCCTGGCCTTGGTGCTGTGCTCCATCGCCACCCACAGCCGCTTCGCCCCCACCGCGAGGTCCATCGCGCCGCCCACCTGCTTCACCGGCTCATCGGGAGCACGCGCCCAGTTGGCGATGTCGCCGTTCTCCGCGACCTCGAACGCGCCAAGGACGCAGAGGTCGAGATGCCCGCCGCGGGC
>JAYVCG010000400.1:0-12697 GCA_043750075.1 Acetobacteraceae bacterium
GGACCGGTTCAGCGGAACGCGTACCAGGCACAGCCCACCCATTCGTGTATGGCGAAGTAACTGTATTGCCACGCCGATATGCGCGGCACGTAATCCGTCCAGATCGAACCGCTGGGGGCGTCGATGGACGTGGGCGCCGGCGTCACGGTCATGCCGGCTTTCTGAAACGCCAGCATGGCACGGCGCATATGCCAGCCATGCGTCACCACGTAAACCGAGGTGATACCTTGCTTCTTCAGGATTTCCGCGCTGAACACCGCGTTTTCCCAGGTATCGAACGAGGCGTTTTCCGTCCATTCCACACGCAGGTGAAAATCCTTGCGAAGACTGTCCGCCATGACCGTGGCAACGGGTGGATAATCGATCTGGCCACTGCCGCCCGTCACCAGGATCGGCAGGTTGGTGCGCCGGTGAAGCTCCGCGCCGGCATGCAATCGGTCCAGGGTCAGATGGCCTGGGCGCGTGGATTCCGACGAACGACCGCTCCGCGCGACATCGCCTCCCAGAATCACGATGGCCTGAGGCGCCGTGTTCATGGGTAGCCGGACCAAAAGCCCTTGTTCCAGTGTGAAAATGAGCAGATCCGAGACCACCGGAAGCGAAAGCGTCACCAGGCCCGTCAGGCCAACCCAGATCAGAGCGCGCCCAACGCCGCGCCGTGGAGGGATCATCGCTCCCGCCATCACAAGGTACAGAAAGCACATGGGCGGCAGTGCCAGGGCCAGTGCCAAATTTTTCAACATGGCGCGTGCCTGGAACGGGTCGCGGTCAGATCGCGCGGGTGTTGCTCCGCCGCTTTCGCCGTCATGATCTGGCCTGGCCAGCCCATCCGCCACGGCACGGCGCGCGCGCGGATGATCTGGTCAGGCCGCGCCATGACGGTGCGAAGGTGACACGGACCCTGTCAACCACGGCGGGAACGGCTTCAGCGTGACGCATTGAGCCATTCCAACACGGTGGCGAGACCATTTTTTAAAGTGGCTGGCTCGCTCAGATCCAGCATACGCCGGGCTTCTGAACGGTTGCCCAGGGAATGGCGGATTTCTCCGGCTCTGGGGGGAACATGGCTGAGGTTGGGGTTCTTTTTCGCCAGTTCTCCGATCACCCGTGCCAGTTCCATGACCGAGGTGGCATGGCCGGTGCAGACATTGAACACCGGAGCACCGGCGGGCCGCAAGCGCATCCCGGCCAGCAGCGCGGCGACGACATCGGCGACATGGATGAAATCACGGGTCTGCGCGCCATCGCCATAAACACGGATGGGGGAGCCAGCCAGAATACGCTCACAGAAGATCGATATCACACCTGAGTAAGGGGATTTCGGGTCCTGCCGCGGACCATAGACGTTGAAAAAACGCAGCCCGACGGTGGGAATGCCGTGTACATGGCTCGCCGCGAGCGCATGGAGTTCGCAGCCATATTTGTCAGCGCCATAGGCGGAAAGCGGACGGCACTCCGCTGTTTCATGGATCGGGATCGTCTGGCAATCGCCATACACAGCGGCGGAAGAAGCATAAACGACCGGCGCTTTCGTTCCATGGCGGCGGATCGCGTCGAAGATCGAGATGGTGCCGGTCAGATTGGCGCGGTGGGTGCCTAGCCAGTCGTTCACTCCACGCTCGACCGAGGCGATGGCGGCGAGGTGAAAGCAGCCTTCAACGCCCTCCGTCGCTCGCGATGCCGTGTCAGGATCGGCGATATCGCCCACGATCAGTTCCACGCCTGGAGGGAGATTGGCGCGATGGCCGGTGGACAGATCGTCGAGCACCCGCACTGTGTCCCCACGCGCGAGCACTGCGTCGCAGAGATGGGATCCGATGAAACCCGCGCCGCCCGTGACGAGAAAGAGGCTCATGCGTGGGGCCGCGGAACCTGGCGCAGCACCGCGCCATCAGCCAGTTTCCCACGCTGATACAAGGCGATGAAACGGGGAGTGTCACGCTTTGGCACACAACTGCCCCTGTAGCTGCCACGAATGGTTTTCTCATGCGCCGCGTGCGGGAAGGAAAAACGCGCGCCGGTGGCGGGCAGACCCGCGCTGACGATCGCCGGCACCATGACCGCGGCTTTCATTTTCATCGTCGTGCTCTCCCACTGGCGCGTGGCCATGAGCGTGTGCGCGTGACCCTGGCGCGTTTGACCACGCCAGAGGATCACACGGCAAGCATCGCGCTGTTCATGAAGCGCACACCCAGTGCCGTCAGACGATCCCGCGCGTCATCCATCGTGGTGCGGCCCGCGGCGGTGGGCAGAGCGATGTCGCGGCAGGCGTCCTCGATGATTGTCACATCATAGCCAAGCCGGGCCGCGTCCTCGGCCGACCATGCGACGCAAAAATCGGTGGCCAGACCGCACAGATAAAGCTGCCGGAAGCCGCGTTGACGCAACCATCCATCGAGCCCGGTCATGGTGGCGCGGTCATTCTCGAAAAACGCCGAATAGCTGTCGAGCGCGGCGTGTGTGCCTTTCCGAATGACCACCTCGATTTTTCCCTGGTCGATGGAGGGATGGATCGCGGCTTCCTGGGTGCCCGCGATCCCGTGATCGGGCCACAGAACCTGTGTGCCATACGCCAGTTCGATCGTTTCGTAAGCCTGCCGGCCTGGATGCGCGCTGGCGAAGGAGTCATGATGGGCGGGATGCCAGTCCTGCGTCGCGAAGGCGTGATCGAAGTGGTGCAGAACACGGTTGATGACCGGCACGATCTGGTCTCCCTCCGCCACGGCGAGGCCGCCGCCCGGCATGAAAGTGGGCTGCACGTCGATCAGACCAAGAACAGCAGTGGAACGGTCGATTATCATCATTCGTCCTCTCGTCAAAGTACGCGCGAGTGCCGTAACATAAGCCGGAATATCATCTGGGAGAACACCCTCAATGAAAATACCGCGTTTTTTTGCTCTGGCCATCGTGCTGGCCACCCTTTTCTGCGCGCGATCCGCCATCGCCGCGAACCTGCTCTGGGCCAACGATGGCGATGCCGGCGCGATGGACCCTTACACACGGCAGGAAACCGTTCAGCTTTCGTTCCTTTCAAACATCTATGAACCCTTGGCGCGGCGTGACCGGACTCTCGCCCTGGAACCCGCGCTGGCGCTGAAATGGGAGCGGATCAGCCCAACGACATGGCGCTTTCATCTGCGGCCCAATGTGAAATGGCAGGATGGCTCGCCTTTCACGGCGGATGACGTGGTGTTTTCCCTCGGACGTATCCAGTCCAAAAGCTCGGCTCTGCGCGCGCCGCTCGCGGTGGTGAAGGAAGCCCGGAAAATCGATGATCTGACGGTGGACTTCGAAACCCATAAACCGGATCCGATCTTCCCTCAGGAACAGACCAACTTTCTGATCATGTCGAAAGCCTGGTGCGAGGCGCACAAGGCGACTGAGCCCGTGCTGCTTGGCGGCAAGGACGATAATCATGCGATACGCAACGCGATGGGGACGGGTCCGTTTCGCCTCGTGTCCCGTGAGGCCGACAGTAAAACCGTGGTCGAACGCAATCCGGGCTGGTGGGACACGCCGGAGCACAATCTGGACCGCGTCGAGTTCCACGTCATCTCCAGCGCCGCCACGCGCGTCGCCGCCCTGCTGTCAGGCGAAATGGACATGATTTACGCGGTGCCGCCACAGGACATGGCGCGCATCGGCGCCGCGCCGGGACTGAGATTAATCCAAAGCCCCGAACTGCGCACGATTTTTCTGGGTTTCGATGTTGGGCGCGACGAACTGACCACTTCCGACGTTAAAGGGAAAAACCCCTTGAAGGACCGGCGGGTGCGGGAGGCATTCGCGCTCGCGATCGACGAACCCATGATCGTGCGGCGGATCATGAACGGGCTTGGGCATCCCACCGCGCTGTTGTGGGGTCCAGGGGTGAATGGGTATGACGCGGCCCTGGATACAGGGCCAGAGACTGATCCGGCGAAAGCCAAACAACTGCTGGCCGAAGCCGGATACCCGGCGGGTTTCAGCATTGGGTTTGATTGCCCCAACGACCGCTATGTGATGGATGAGCAAATTTGCACCGCCATCACATCAATGCTGGCGCGGATAGGGGTGAAGGTCACATTGTCGGCATTGCCAAAAGCGCGGTACTTCACAAAAATTCTGTCACCGCGGTTTGACACCAGTTTCTGGATGCTGGGTTGGACGCCTGGTACGTACGATGCCCATAACGCGCTTTATACCTTGGTCGGTACGAGGGGAAACGGGCGTGGCGAGGTGAATATCGGTGGGTACAGCAATCCCGAGATGGACGCGCTGATTGAGCGTATTGGTATCGAAACGGATCAGATAAAACGCGATGCCCTGATCGGAGAGGCGGCGATGATCGTGAAACACGACCGGCCACTGTTACCGTTGCATCAACAGGTCATCGTCTGGGCCACGAAACAGAACATTGACGTGGCGCAACCCGCGGATAATTACTTTCCGTACAGGTATGTCAGGGTGAAGTGAAAGTACCACGTAATCCGCCAGAAGGTCTGGTCTTCTGTATTTCCGCCTCATGCCGCGCATGACGGCGATAGCGTTGAGAACCCATCCATGGAAGTGTTCATGGATGGGTTCAGGCCCCGCGCTTCATGGATTCTCATTCCTGTTTTTTCACGGCGGGCAAGGGACGCCAGGCACGGTTTCCATCGCGCGCCAGAAGCGCATCGGCCGCCGCCGGACCCGCGCCACCGGATTGATGATCGGGGAAGGCGGCCTTTTCCCTGGCCCAGGCGTCCAGAACCGGCTGTACGATGCGCCATGTCTGCTGAATGATATCCGCACGCATGAACAACGTCTGATCGCCGGTCATGATATCATACAAAAGAACCTCATAGCCCACATTTGGTTCTTTTGGAAACCATTCTTCGTAGTGGAAATCCATCTTGACGGTCGCCAGCTCCATCGCCGGGCCACGCTGTTTGACGTCGAACTGAAGAGAAATCCCTTCATCGGGTGTTATACTCAGAACCAGCCAGTTTGGACGCAGACTGTCAACCGGCGCTTCCTGGAACGCCGCGTAAGGAGCTTTGCGAAAGCAAATCGCGATTTCCGTGCTTCGCACCGCCATGTGCTTTCCGGTCCTGATGTAAAAGGGCACGCCCGCCCATCGCCAGTTGTCGATCTCGAACCGCATCGCCACGAACGTCTCGACATTGGAGGACGAATCAACCTTGAGCTCGTCACGATAGGGCTTCACCGGACGGCCCAGTACGGTGCCACTGCCATACTGACCGCGCACGGCATGCTCGGGTGAGACAGTGGGCATGGCGGTGAAGACATCGAACATTTTGTCACGGATGGAAGAAGCATCGAAACCAACCGGCGGTTCCAGCGCCACCATGGCGATCAGGGAACAGATGTGACTTGGGACCATGTCGCGCAGCGCGCCGGTCGCTTCATAAAAATCCGCTCTGTCCTCGACACCGACTGTTTCGGAAACAGTGATCTGCACATGATCGATTCGGTCCCGGTTCCAGATGGGTTCAAACAGCCCATTGGCGAAACGGAAGGCGAGGATGGACTGCACGGCGTTTTTGCCCAGAAAATGGTCAATTCTGAAAATCTGACTTTCAGTCAGATGACGTGCCAGGCTTTTGTTCAGATCATGCGCGGAATTGACATCATGCCCAAATGGCTTTTCGATCACCACACGCCGCCAGCGGGCAGCTTCGCCATTGGTGTTTTTGTTTTCATCCAGCAGTCCGGTTTGACCCAGATGTTCCACGATGGTCGAAAAATAACGATCGACGGTAGCCAGGTAAAATAAAACATTTCCCCCGGTTTTTCTTTGAGTTTCGCTGGTGTCGAGAAGCGCTTTGAGTTCTTCGTGGGTTTCGCTTTTCGTGAAGTCGCCTTTCATGTAGATCATGCGCGAGGACAGCCAGTCCCAGATGGGTTCGTGGAGAGAGGTTTGGCTGAATTCGGACGAGACAGTGACGGTTTGGGATTTGATCATGTCATAAAGACCGTCGATCCATTGTTTGCTGGTGAGATCAGAGCGGCTGATGCCGATCAGGAGAAAATCATCCGGCAGCGCATGGGTACGGCATAAATTATATAATGAGGGGACTACAAGGCGCGCTGTCAGGTCGCCACTGGCTCCAAAGAGCACCATCACACAGGGTGGGGCGGGAGGGCGTTGGCCATGCCGCGCGGTGGCTGTCATGCTGGATCACCTTTTGGATAAGGCGGTTGCCTGTCATGTGTGGTTCTGACAGTAACCATTCACGTTCACGATAAGATGATACAGGCATGAACTCAAGACAGAAATGCCATCATGCGAAGAATCATGAGATCATGAGGATATCAGAGAGGTTCCCGATCAGGTTGAGGCCAGGCTATTTTCCCTTGAACGTCATGCCCAGGTTCGACCGGGGCATCCGTCGCGGCACGGTGCTGGCGGGGATGCCCGGTCAAGCCGGGGCATGACGGTGGGGGGCTCGTCATCGACCTGATCGGGAAGTACTCCGGGGCTTTTGCATAAGTCAATTTTTTCAACAAAATCAATGGTCAAAACTGACGTATGCAACAGACCCGTTCTTTCAGGATGCTCATGAAAATTGAAGTTGAAAATTTCAAAAATACATCTGGTATGTGACCACCATCGCCACAACGGCAAGACTTAATGAAACAACAAGAACGGTAATCACTCTACCGCTGATCACGCCTTGCCTGGCATCATCGCCGTCTTTTTCCACCATGGGAGGGGTGGGATCGGGATGGGGTGTGGGCTGTAAAACCATTATTTCACCTCGTCATCTGTGTCCGGGAACATTGAGAGAAAAATCAGACGAATGGAAAACACCATGATGGTTCAATCGTATTCGACCGTTAAAGGTTCCTTTTCATGATCGGAAGGCGAAAGCATGACCATGACACCATGAATCATGTGGGTTTCGCCATGATGGCCGGTTCATCCCAACACCAGCCGGACGCCATGAGTAACACCGTCATCATGCATTTCGAAGCGGACCGGACGGCCTGGCAAGGGTTGACCATCCAGTTCGGCCTCGCGTACGCCATGTCCGGCATTGTCAGGATTTTCCACGCTGATTTCATAAAAAGTGCCGCCATGCCGCACGCGGGCGGAGAAGCGCGGCCATGTCCTGGGCACACAGGGATCAAGGGTCAGGAAACGTCCCTCACGACGAATGCCCAGAATGTATTCGATCCCCGCGCGATACATCCAGCCTGCTGAACCGGTGTACCAGGTCCATCCGCCGCGTCCCACATGGCCTGGTGCTGAATAAATGTCAGCGGCCAGCACATAAGGCTCCACTTTATAACGATAGGCGTCGGCGCTGGTGAGCGCGTGATTGACCGGATTCATCATCCAGAACAGGCCAGTCGCCTTATCGCCGTTGCCCTGAAGGGCGAAGGCGATGAGGGCCCATATCCCGGCATGGGTATATTGCCCGCCATTCTCACGAATACCTGGCGGATAGCCCTTGATGTACCCTGGATCGAGCGAAGTATGATCGAACGGAGGCGTCAGCAGTAACGCCAGACCATCATGGCGGCGGATCAGTTGCTCCTCCAGAGCGGCCATGGCGCGAGCGGCACGCGCAGGATCAGCCGCTCCCGAAATCACCGCCCATGACTGGGCGATGGAATCGATGCGGCATTCGCTGCTGGTGGCCGATCCCAACGGAGTGCCGTCGTCGAAATAACCCCGGCGGTACCAGGCGCCATCCCAGGCATTGTCTTCCAAAGCGGTTTTGAGTTTGGCGGCATGATCCCGCCACGAACTGGCACGCGTTGTCTCTCCTCGTGCTTCGGCGACGGGAGCGAAAAGCAGCAGGGTGGTGTGCAGGAACCAGCCAAGCCAGACACTTTCGCCTTTTCCTCCCACACCCACACGGCTCATGCCATCGTTCCAGTCACCTGTTCCAATCAACGGCAGGCCATGCGCGCCCGTGGCGAGGGCGTGATCCAGACCAAGCGCGCAATGCTCGAACAAGGTCGCGGTGGTGGAGGAGATTTCGGGGTGGAAATAGGATTCCTGTTCGTGCTCCGGCAACAGCGGGCCAGACAGGAAGGGGATGGACTCATCCAAAACCGTCGAGTCACTGCTGACGGAAACATATTGATGCGCGGCGTAAGCGAGCCAGATACGATCGTCGGAAATACGGGTGCGGATACCCTGGCCACCGGGCGGCAACCACCAATGTTGCACATCGCCTTCCAGGAACTGACGAGCGGCGGCACGCAACAAATGCCCCCGTGTCAGCGCGGGCATCGTGGCCGCCAGCGCCATGCCATCCTGCAACTGATCGCGGAAACCAAAAGCGCCACTGGCCTGATAAAAGCCCGAGCGCGCCCAGACCCGGCAGGCCAGGGTCTGATAGAGCAACCAGCGGTTCAGCATCAGGTCCAATGTGCGATCCGGAGTGCTGACCTGAACGGCTCCCGTCACTTCATCCCAGTATTGTCTCACCCGCGCCAATACATCATCCGGATTGGCGGCATGCTGGCGTTTGATCAAAGCGATGGCGTCTTCCTTGCTGCCGGCGGCACCCAGCAGGATGATGATTTCAGTGGATTCGCCTGGGGCCAGAAGGAATCGCGTCCTTAACACGCCGCAAGGGTCCAGACCCGCGCCAACCTGTCCTGAGATCGTACCGCCACTGGTCAGCGCGGCGGGCGAAGCAAAGGTGCCGTTACGACCCAGAAAAGCACGCCGGTCACCGCTTGCTTCCACATCACGGCCTGGCATCGCCTGGAAGGCCGTGTAATCCCCAAACGCCGTATTCCAAGGATTGCGCGCGAAGATCGCCTGGGTTTTTGGGTCAAAATCCGTCACGATGCTGGTCAGCGCGCCAGAACGCGACGGTCCCAGAACCCATTCGACATAACTGGTCACGGAAAGCCGCCGGCGTTGACCGGAGGTGTTGCGAACGACGAGCCGTGCGATCCTGACAGAGTCCTCCAAGGGCACGAACTGCGTCAGATTTGTCTCGATGCCGAAATTGAGTGAACGGAAGCGGCTGTACCCCATGCCGTGCCGTACCTCGAAACGCGCGCCCGGCAACCGCATGGGAAGAGCGCAAGGGCCCCACAGATCGCCGCTGTCATCGTCGCGCACATACAGGATGTCGCCCGGCTGATCGGTCACCGGATCGTTGGACCACGGGGTCAACTGGTTCTCGCGGCTGTTGCGCCACCAACTGTATCCGCCGCCTTCCGCGGTGATCTGGAAACCGAACGCGGCGTTGGCGATGACATTGGTCCACGGCGCCGGGGTCATGCGGCCAGAATGGAGCAGGGTCACATACTCACGGCCATCTTCCGCGAAACCGCCCCACCCATTGAAAAACTCCAGATGCGGCGGTGGTGGTTCAGGCATTTCCGGCGGGTGCATGGAGAAAGGGCGGGTGGAAGGAGACGCCGCGATCTTCTGGTCCTCCAAACGCTCAAGCTGATCGGCCAGACGGCCGCGGCGGCTGATGAAAACCACCCGTGCCACGCTGAGCAACAGATCGCGTGCCTCTGGGGTCATGGAATCCTGGCTCAGGACGAACACATGGCCCAGGAGAGGTTCACCGGCCAGGGCGAGGCGTGTCTGGCCCATGCGGACCGTATCATCAATGGCCGCTTGCACATCCTGATGATACGAAGTGGCTTTTTCATTGAGAATGACGAGATCGGTCGCCAGTTGTTTCATGCGCCAGTATTCATGCGCGAGCACCAGTTCGCGCACGAAGGCGATGTCATACGTATCGTCTATGCGCACGACCATGATGGGCAAATCGCCCGAAATTCCGTGCGCCCACAGACCAGCCTGTCCGCCCGCTCCACGCTCGATGACATTCGCGGGAGGGCGCAAAGCGCCGTTCACATACAGCAAATGGCTCGCGAGGCGTTGGAAGTCATTGGCTTCCGCCGAGCCGATTTCCAGGTGATGCATCTGCACCCTGGCCTGAGTCCAGGCGAGGGTGACCGCGCGCTGGAAAGAGGCTTTATCGTGATGGCTGTCGATCAAACGCAGCAAATCCGGCTTGTTGTCCGCGGCCATGGTCCAGAAGGCCACACGCGTCGTGGCGCCAGGCGCCACACGCACGCGCTGGCGCAGACTGAAGATCGGGTCGAGCACGGTGCCGGTGGTGCCGGACAAGGGACGACCCTGCTCCATCGCGATGGGATCGCGCGCGGTGCGTCCTCGTCCCAGAAACGCGGCGCGGTCGGTTTCGGCATGTAAATCCCCGATCGCTTCCCCTTCCACGACGATCAGATGAGCTGCCCAGATTTGCGCTTCGGACGCGGAACGGCTCCGCCGCCACGCCAGGACCGCGCCCAGATCGGAGCGGAATTCCGTCTGGATGAACATCTTCGAGAAAGCGGGATGCGCCAGATCGTCGGCCGGTAAGGCGAGGGCGAGTTCCATGTAGGAAGTAAGTTCAATTTCACGCGCCGTGAGACCGGTATTGGTGAGAGTGACGCGCCGTACCTCGGCGTCATCCTCGGCGGAGACGACGATTTCGAGATTGGTCACCAGCGCGTCGTCGCGGCGGGTGATTTCCACGCGTTCCTCGGCGAACGTGACGGTGTAATGATCGGCTTCCCGGCCCGTGGGATGATACCCCGCCGACCAGATCAGGTCGGTTTCCACATCGCGCAGATAAAGATAAGAACCCCAGTTGTCGCGCGTGACATCTTCCCGCCAGCGGGTGATCGCGCGGCCGCGCCAGCGGCTGTAGCCCGATCCGGCGGCGGTTATCATGACGCTGTAGCGTCCATTCGACAGGATATGCGTCGCGGGCGTCGTGCCATGCGGGGAAGACAAACGGCGGGATACCGAATAATCCAGTTCCTCCCCGGCGGCGGAAACCGGCGTCACAGCGGCCTTGTCGCGTTCGCCACTGATCTGCGTCGGCGCCCGTTCCTGCAACAACAGTTCAGCCGCCCGCATCCTGGGTTCGGCATGGAAGCGGGCCCGCATGACGCCATCCAGCACCGTGTTCAGGATTGCCAGGATGGTCATGCCCTGGTGATGCGCCATGTAGGCGCGCACGATCGCCACCGTCTGCCCCACGGGTACACGCGAAGGCGTGTAATCAAGCGCCTCATAAAACCCAAACGCGCCGAGGGCGCCCAGAGCGCGCAGACGGGTGTAGTTGAGGACGGCGGCACCGGGATCGACCATGGAAGCAAGGCCAGTGGCGTACGGAGCAATCACCGCGCTTTCGCCCAATCCGCGTTTGAGCGCCAGATCGGGAATCCCAAAGTTGGAATACTGATAAGTCATGTCAAAATCGCGGGTATTATAAGCGGATTCCGACATGCCCCAGGGAATGCCCAGAAGGTTGGCGTATGCGATTTGCCGCCAGACGGCGAGGCGGTTGGTCGTGGCCAGCAGACTGCCCGTGGGCGCGCGCATGACCAGCGAGGGCATCAGATACTCGAACATCGAGCCAGACCAGGAGATCAGCACCGCGCCGCGATTGACCGCCGTGACCGACCGGCCCAGACGGAACCAATGGGAGACGGGCAGTTCGCCTCGGGCGATGGCGAGGAAGCTCGCGAGGCGGGCTTCCGATGCCAGAAGATCATAGCTGCTCTGATCCAGATGGTTGTCGCTGGCGCGATAGCCGATGGACAACAGGTGCCGGTCTGGATCGATGAGAAAATCAAACCGCATCTCATCTGAGAGGGTCATGACCCGGCTGGCGATATCGTGCAGACGGCGGCTCAGGGAAACGGCGGAGGCGCGGCGTCCGGCGGAGCAGGGAAGGGTCTGATCCGTTTGTGCGCTGAGGGCGTTAAGGGCTGTTTCAGTGTCTTCTGGCATCATGGCGCCAGTAAGCGGCGGTAAAAGCGCCATGTCCCGCAAATGACCGGCGATGGTTTTTTCCAGTGCTTCCGTCCAGGCGATCAGGGTCTCGTTTTCCATGTCTGGATGCGCCGTGCGCTCAAGACGTGCCGCGGCGACAGCCTGACCGGCGAGATCGAGCAATGTTTTCGTATGCGCGACCGGTTCATCCCTGATGGTCAGATGCTGTTCGATGCGGGTCAGAAGATCAGGCAGGGGCGCGTTTTCCCCGTTCAGAGAGAAAAGCTCAGGTTGTAACAGGATTTCGCGAATGATGGCGATGCTGTCGGTAATTCCTGATGCGAGACGAGCATCTGTCAGCGGCGCCGCGGTCCACTCGCGGCAGGCATTGGCCAGCACGATCAGATGCCCGGCGAGATTGCCGCTATCGACGGAGGAAATATATTTGGGTATCAGCGGGCGGAGATCGGTCGTGTCGTACCAGTTATAAAAATGCCCGTTCAGCCGTTCCATGCGATTCAGACTGGCCAGAGTGGCTTCCAGCCGGTCCACCGCGTCGTGCAGGCCAATCCAGCCGAAATCGCGGGCGGCGGCGACGGACAGAAGATAAAGGCCGATATTGGTGGGCGAGGTACGATGCGCGACGACCGGCCGGGGGTCTTCCTGAAAATTATCCGGCGGCAGCATGTTGTCTTCCGCTGTCACATATTGCTCGAAATACCGCCATGTGCGTCTGGCGATCATACGCAGCGCCCGCCGGTCCTCGGGGGTCACGGGTCTGTTATCGCCGCTCATGGCGCTCTGGCTGACCCGCCAGGCGATGAAGGGCGCCAGCAACCAGAGCAGCCCCAAAGGTGTGGCGAGCAGGGTCACGCCCGGTTTCGCGAGGATGCCGATCAACAGTGTCAAAAAGCCCAGGGCCACGGTGCCGCGCAT
>JAYVCG010000401.1:0-2750 GCA_043750075.1 Acetobacteraceae bacterium
CTACAGATCGAAATTTCCCGCGATCTCTACATGGATGAGGCCCGGATCGAGCGCCTGCCCGCTTTCGCCGCCTTGCAGCGCGACATCAGCACACTGATCGAAGCCCTCGCCACCGAAGCCGCCCTCTCCACACTGGGCTGAGTCCCGGCTCTGGCGAAAAAAAAGGCGGTGCCGAAGCACCGCCAAGTTTAGGGAGGAAACGTCCAAGAAAGCGGACAAACCCGGTCAGAGACCGTGTTGCCGCGACACAGAAGATATCTGAAGACGCTTTTATGTGCAAGTATTATATTGCATTGCAGCAATGCACATTTGTTGGGCTTCGCGGGCGATCCAAAATCAGAACCGTCTTAACCCTTCATTTACCTCACTTCTTTAGAGTGGGGGCATGGCACGTGTTCTCCCCCTGCTGTTTTTTGGTCTGCTGATCAGCCCGGCATGGGCGACTCCCATGGCGCAGGTGGCTTTGTCGCCAGGGGAGCAATGCCGGGCGGCGATCGCGGCGGCGGAAAAGGCGCATGGGATTCCGCCGCAGTTGCTGTCCGCCATCGGGCGGGTGGAAAGCGGGCGGCGCGATCCGGTGACCGGGGTGGGCGGCGCCTGGCCCTGGACCATCAACGCCGAGGGTCAGGGCTATTATTTCGACACCAAGGCGCAGGTTATCGCGCAGGTGGAGGCATTGCGGGCCCGCGGCGTCCGCTCGATTGACGTGGGTTGCATGCAGGTGAACCTGAAGCATCATGCCGCCGCTTTCCCCGATCTGGAGCAGGCGTTCGAACCGGGGGTCAATGCCGATTACGCGGCGCGGTTTTTGCTGCGTTTGTATGAGCAGACCAGGGATTGGACCAAGGCCGCCGCGCATTATCATTCCGCCAACCCGGTGCATGGGGAGCCGTATGCCGCCAAGGTGATGGCTGTCTGGCCGGATGAGCAGCGCAAGGCCGGTTTGTCCCCCGCTCCGGCATTGCCACGGGCTTATACGCCCGGTCCGGGGCCGGTGTTTGGGGGGGGCGCGCCCATCCTGCAAAACCCGCCCGTGCCGCGCGCGGCGCCGCTGCCCGCCGTGACCTATGGGCAGCCGGGACCGGGGCCACTGGGGGGGGCAATGGGGGCGCCAGCAGGGACGCCAGCGGGGCGTGGGCTCGATGCTTACCGGGCCATGCCGATCAGAATGGCGGGCGGGACGCCGTTGCGGGTGCCGCCGCGGCTGTCGCGGTAAGGGAATGGCCTGTCCCCTGAAGACTCCCATGGGTGAGGACCAGGGGCCTCCCATGGCAATCGGGTGAACCGGGCCTGGGACGGCACTGCTCATGGAGTGACGGCGGTAAAGGGGAGAAAAGGGTTTCAACCGCGGATGCACGCGGATGTTCCCGGCTGCCGCGCCAGTCTGACGCCCGCTCCGGCTAACGGGGTCATCATGAGCCGGCCAGTACCCAGGGATATCCGCGTTCATCCGCGTGCATCCGCGGTTGAAACCCTTTTCTTCACCCTGACCGGCCCGAATCCAGGGCAGCGCGTGTCCCAGGCCCGGTTCACCCGATTGCCCTGGGGCTCTCTCCCCCGCCGATTGACCGCCCGCCCAGTCAGCGTCATGGATCCTCAGCCGCACGAGGATCACCATGACCCCCTTCCCCGCTGAAACCCTGCCCCGTGGCATTCGCTCCCGCTTCCTCGACGGCATCAACGGTCTGCGCGTCCACATCCTGGAGGCCGGGTTCGAAACCGGAAACCGCCCCCTGGTGCTGCTGCTGCACGGCTTCCCGGAACTCGCGTATTCCTGGCGCAAGATCATGGGCCCCCTGGCCGAGGCGGGGTTCCATGTGGTGGCGCCAGACCAGCGCGGGTACGGACGCACCACCGGATGGGACACGGCATACGACGGCGATCTGGGTTCGTTTCGGTTATTGAACCTCGTGCGCGACACGATGGGATTGCTCGCGGCGCTTGGCCGGACTTCGGTGACGGCGGTGGTGGGGCATGATTTCGGCGCCTCGGTCGCGGCCTGGTGCGCGCTGGTCCGCCCGGACGTGTTCCCCGCCCTGGCGCTGATGAGCGCCCCGTTCGGCGGCCCGCCCGCGCTGACGTCCGCCGCCGTCTTACCGGTTGATCCGGTACACGCGGCGCTGCTGGCGCTGGAGCGGCCGCGGAAACATTACCAATGGTATTACTCGACCCGCCCGGCGAACGAGGACATGTGGCATTGTCCCCAGGGCGTGCACGATTTCCTGCGCGCCTATTACCACCACAAAAGCGCCGATTGGACCGGTAACCAGCCGTTCCAGCTCGCGTCCTGGTCGGCGGGTGAACTCGCGAAAATGCCGACATATTACATCATGGACGCGGGCGCCACCATGGCGGAAACGGTCGCGGTGGAAATGCCCGCCCCGGCCGGAATCGACGCCTGCCGCTGGCTGACCGAGGCGGAACTGCAAGTCTACAGCGGCGAATACGCCCGCACCGGCTTTCAGGGCGGCCTGCAATGGTATCGCTGCCGGACGGAGGGCGTTGGCCTCGGTGATTTACAAATCTTCGCCGGACGGAGCATCGGCGTGCCCGCGCTGTTCATCACTGGGCGTAACGACTGGGGCATCCACCAGACACCGGGCGCGCTGGAACGGATGCGCGGCACCGGCTGTTCCGACTTGCGCGGCCTTCATTTGATCGAGGGCGCGGGCCATTGGGTGCAACAGGAAAAAGCCGAAACCGTCAGCGCGCTGCTGCTGGATTTTTTGGCGGAGACGCGCTGATCCACG
>JAYVCG010000402.1:0-14821 GCA_043750075.1 Acetobacteraceae bacterium
GGGGGCGGGCCCCACCCCGCGCGGCGCGGTCAGGTCACACGCGGCGCCGGTCACTGTGTCTCACGCTGCCGTCGCGCCCAGTACGCGAGGGACGATCAACGACCGGAGCCGGCCCGCCATGTCTTTTTCCACCCATGAGGCCCTTGGCCATGACCTTCCTCCCTTGCCTCAACCGTCCGGGGACGCGGAGGCAATCGTGACCGCGATTCACCCCGGCACGCGCCTTGGCCACGAACTCCGCGCGCGCGGGCTGAGCGCGAACGCCTTCGCGCTGAAATTGCGCGTGCCCGCCAACCGCATCTCGGAAATCATCCGTGGCCGCCGCGCCATCTCACCCGAGACCGCCTTGCGCATCAGCCGCTGTCTGGGCGGCGATCCGGCGCTGTGGCTCACCCTCCAGGCGCATCACGATCTGGCGGCCCTGGAACGCGACATGGGCGAAAGGATCAGCCGCGAGATCGACCCCGCCTGATCCCGCTCCCCACCCTGGGCATGGATGGCACGATGCCGCCATGCGAACCCCCGGCCCCTCACACTCGGCCCCTCACACTCGGCCCCTCACCCTGGGCGCAGCGCCTTCGCATAGGCGGCGACGGTGGGGCCGAACCCCGCTTCCAGCGCGTCCACCGTGAGTTCGTGGCCGATCGAGGCCTCGGCCAGGAACGGCACCGCCTCCATCAACGGGGGAATGTTCAGCAGGTTCAGATCGTGCCCGGCATTGACCGCGAGCCCGGCTTCCGCCGCGGCACGGGCCGTGGCGCCGATCGCGTGCAGCAGTGCCGCGTGCGTGCCGCTCCGGAACGCGGCGGCATAAGCGCCGGTGTAAATCTCCACCCCATCGGCCCCCGCGCGCAGCACCCGCGCCACCACCGCCGGATCGGCGTCGATGAACAAAATGACCCGGCATCCCTGAGCTTTGATCGCGGCGATGGCGGGCACGGCAAGGGTGGTCTGGGCTTCGTCGAGCTTCCACCCCTCCTCCGAGGTGAACGCTTCCGGCGCGTCGGGCACCAGCGTGCATTGCTCCGGCCTGATCTCACGCAGCAGCGTCATCAGACGCTCCTCCGGATAGCCCTCGATGTTGAATTCCTTGCCCGGCCGGTCCGGGCGCATCACCCCCGCGATCACCGCGACGTCGGAGCGGCGGATGTGCCGCTCATCGGGCCGCGGATGCACGGTGATCCCCCCGGCGCCGGCGTCGAGGGCGATGCGGGCGAACCGCGCGATGTCCGGCACCCCGGTGCGGCGGGAATTGCGCAGCAGGGCGACCTTGTTGAGATTGACGCTGAGACGGGCCATGCGCGGCAGGATAGCGCATCGGGATGGAGGAGGACAGAAGGCGGACCGGGGTGTTAACGTGCATTGGAAATGTCCCCTTCGTCCCTCGGGAAGTGCTGAGGCCACGGGCCTTGCCGCCAAGGATGCGCCGTTTCCACGGCGCCGCCACCGTCAACCTGCCCCATTATCCCGGCTGGCGAAGGACCATGGAGGCCCTGGGAAAAAACACCAGCCCAGAAGCCTGGATCATGGGAGCCGCCGGAATGGGACCGTATCAACAGACTTCACGATGAGAGCGTTTAAAAATGCGTCTCTCACCCACGCGAACGGCGGGGAGGACAGTCCCTTCTGGCCGATCCGCCGCGGTACTCTTATCATCCGCTCAGACCGCGCCATGCCAGGATCGCGGACCACATGAGGGAGTTACCCATGGATCGGGTCGAGGCCGCTGGACTGAAGATCGCGCGCGCACTGCATGATTTCGTCGCTACCGAGGCGATCCCCGGCACCGGTGTCGCGCCCGCCGCGTTCTGGTCCGGTTACGCGGCGCTGCTGCGCGCGCTGGCGCCGCGCTGCAAGGCGTTGCTGGCGAAGCGCGATTCGCTCCAGGCCCAGATCGATGCGTGGCATGTGGAGCGGCGCGGCAAGGCGTTCGATCAGACGGAATACATGAGTTTCCTGCGCGGCATCGGCTATCTGGTCGAGGAACCCGCCAGTGTCGCCGTCGCCACGGCGAAGGTCGATCCGGAGATCGCCACCATCGCCGGGCCGCAACTCGTGGTGCCCGTCACCAACGCGCGCTATGCGCTGAACGCGGCCAACGCGCGGTGGGGGTCGTTGTACGATGCGCTGTATGGCACCGACGCCATCCCCGAGGACAACGGCGCCACCCGCGCGGGCGGCTACAACAAAGTGCGCGGCGGGCTGGTGGTGGCGCGGGCGCGGACGTTCCTCGATGACGCCGTGCCACTGGCGCACGGCAGCCACGCGGAGGCGGCGGCGTATGCGTGCCTGAACGGGGCGCTCAGCGTCACGATGAAGGATGGCACGCATGGGGGTCTGAAAGACCTGGCGGCTTTCGCGGGATACAAGGGCGATCCGGTCAACCCCGCCGCCATCGTGCTGAAACATCATGGCCTGCACATCGAACTGGTGATCGACCGCGCGCATCCGATCGGGCGCGATGACGCCGCGGGCATCGCCGATGTGGTGGTCGAGGCGGCGATCACCACGATCCAGGATTGCGAGGACTCGATCACCGCCGTCGATGCCGAGGACAAGGTGCTCGCCTACCGCAACTGGCTCGGTCTGATGAAGGGCGATCTGAAGGACACGTTTCAGAAGGGCGGCCAGACGATGACGCGGGCGCTCAACCCGGACCGTCAGTACACGAAGCCCAATGGCGGCGCGCTGTGGCTGTCCGGGCGGAGTTTGATGCTGGTGCGTAATGTCGGGCATCACATGTACACCGACGCCGTGCTGGACGCCGATGGGTATGAAACGCCGGAGGGGTTCCTCGACGCCGCCATCACGTCCCTGATCGCGATGCACGATCTGCGTGGGACCGGGCCGATTAAAAACAGCCGCGCCGGGTCGGTCTACATCGTCAAGCCGAAGATGCACGGGCCGGAGGAAGTCGCCCTCACCAACGATCTGTTCGCCGGGGTGGAGCGGCTGCTGGGGCTGGAGGCGAACACGCTGAAAATGGGGATCATGGATGAGGAACGGCGGACCTCGGCCAACCTGAAAGCCTGCATCGCGGCGGCGGGGAACCGGGTGGCGTTCATCAACACCGGTTTCCTCGACCGCACGGGGGACGAGATCCACACCTCGATCGAGGCCGGTCCGATGATCCGCAAGAACGACATCCGCGGCACGAAATGGATAAAAGTCTACGAGGATCAGAACGTCGATATTGGTCTTCAGTGCGGGCTGCGCGGCAAGGCGCAGATCGGCAAGGGCATGTGGGCCGCGCCGGACCGGATGGCGGACATGCTGGCGCAGAAGATCGGCCATCCCCAGGCGGGCGCCAACACGGCCTGGGTGCCCTCGCCCACCGCGGCGGCGCTGCACGCGCTGCATTACCATCAGGTGGACGTGGCGGCGCGGCAGACCGCACTGGCCTCGCGCGCGCGTCCGCCGCTGGCCGATCTGCTGACCATTCCCGTGGCGGACCGGCCCAATTTCGATCCCAATGATGTGCAGCAGGAACTGGACAACAACTGCCAGGGCATCCTGGGGTATGTGGTGCGGTGGATCGATCAGGGCGTCGGCTGCTCCAAGGTGCCGGACATTCACGATGTCGGGCTGATGGAGGACCGGGCGACACTGCGGATTTCCTCCCAGCACATCGCCAACTGGCTGCACCACGGCGTCACCACGCGCGCGCAGGTGATGGAAACGCTGCACCGCATGGCGTCGGTGGTGGACCGGCAGAACAGCGGGGACGCGCTCTACCGGCCCATGGCGCCCACTTTCCAGGGACCAGCGTTCCAGGCGGCGTGCGATCTGATCTTCGAGGGGCGGACGCAGCCGAACGGATATACCGAGTTCATCCTCCATCGCCGGCGGCGGGAGGCGAAGGCGGCGGGCTGAATAAGACGCTCTCCCAGGTGTGCCCTTGGGGATGGATGCGTTCGGGCGTGGCTGCTGGAACCCATCCGTTTCCGTTCGGGGTGATCTCGGGAAAGCAATGAGGATCGGTGGGCGCGGGGCCGGTATCAGAGCCGGAATGCCCGGAGGGACGCGTTTTTTTGGAGATCGCCCAGAACCTGGGGGGATCTGCCGGTCCTGATCGAGCCGAGGGGATCGGCGCCATGGAGCGGATGGCGGACAACGGCTTGGTGCGGAATTGACCGGGGTGAGAGTATTCTCCGTCTGTTCTTCCCCAAGTTCCGGACGGTCTCACCAACGCGGCCAGGACGGCCCGGCGGCGTGGCCCGCGACCGCTCCCACTGGTCACCCCGCGAACCATGACAGCGGCGCATCGGTCCTGCCTCCTTCCTGTCCGCGTCAGAAACCAACGACAGCGCCAGCGAGGGAGCCCTCCATTCACGACAGGCCCTGGTGCCGGGTATGATATTTGGTATTAATGCAACCCCTGGGCTCGCACTTTAATTGCGCGCGGCAAGCTGTCATGCTACAAGGTGGTTCTGTCTGGTTACAAGGCAGCCCTGTCTGGCCGTGACGCGACGTGGGCGCTTTGTCTCCAGGCATGGACAAGCTGATGTGTGGCGTATCCGATCAACAGTACAGGGCGGGCCATGATCACGATCCGCGCCGACCAGATGACAGCCCTGCTCCAGCCGATCAGGGACAAATTCCGAAATGACATGGCGCGGCACCTGCGCGTGTTCTCCCCTGAACACAGCACGGGTATTGGCGAGGAGAACCTCTATCGAGTGATCGACCTCGGGATGACCCGCGCGTCGGGGTACGGCTTCACCAATCGGGGACCGGTGCGGCTTTACATTGAGTTGATGTTTCTCCTTGGAAGTCATTTCGACTCCGATCCCCAGGCGCCTGCCTGGATCATGGAACTGCTGAGAAACGGTGACGCCGCCGATCAGATGATCCGCGCCCGTCTTCTGTACGGTCAGACCCTTGACTACCTGCGGGCGGTCGCGGGGCCTGATGACGCCTACGCGCGCCGCGCGGTCGCGGCGTTCCGAACACTCGTCAGGCGCCCGAGGCTGGTCATGTCCGAGGTGACAATGCGGCAAGATCTGCTGGCGTTGATGCGGGAGGTCTATCCGGAGCGTTGCGATTACGTCGGTGACGCGGCCCTTGACAGGGTGATCGACCGAGGCGCCGCCGTGGCGGATGGCCTCGGCCTGGACAAGACCCG
The DNA here is from genome assembly GCA_043750075.1 of Acetobacteraceae bacterium. Lineage (GTDB taxonomy): Bacteria > Pseudomonadota > Alphaproteobacteria > Acetobacterales > Acetobacteraceae > Rhodopila. Next base: position 5,126 of record JAYVCG010000402.1, read on the forward strand.
CGGGGCTGCCCTGTGCGTCCTGATGCTCTTTCAGTTGGGGCATGGCTGCTTCGACGATCCGTTGTTTCCATGGGTGCCGCTGGCGGTGCGGTCACTGACCGGGGACGATCCTCCGTCGCGCACCGCGCAACTGGAGCGCAAGGCCATGACCTACCTGGATCTGATCGCGCGGCGCCTGGCGGCGGCCCACTGATGTGCAAGTGCCTCAGCAGCGCGCCCTCTGACCCGGATGGAGGCGACGGCGGCACCTCATGCGACGGCGGCCAGCCTTGTCTCCTCATGCCGGGCGACCTGATCGTCACGGTGATCGACGATGAGGACAACAGCAAGGTCGAGGCGGTGCCCGTCAAAATCCAGGGGCCGCTGACTGTCCAGAAACCATCCGGCAAGGACGGCGTGGCGGAGTTCCGGGGCATCACACCGGGCGGCTACACGATCACCCATGCCAGCACCTGCCTGCTGCCCGCGAACGGCGGCGGCACGGTCACCGCGAGCGCCACGACACCGGTGGAGTTGCGTGTCCGGCATATCCACGCCTCGATCACGATCCAGGAACTGACGTATTCGGGCCACAACCGCGTCGAGAAGGACACGACGGGCCTGTTCCCGGCGCCGGAATGGGTCGCGGGCAGGGCGCGGGCGGATCAGTCCCCGGTCAGTTACGCCCGGAAGAAGAAGGTGTCCTTCACCGCGAAGTTCAAGGTGACCACGGCGCCGTGCCGCCCCGAGGTGGTCGACGTCAAGGGCAACGCCACATTCGGCCCGGCGGCGTTGGAGTGGACCGGCAAGGTCACGGTGAACCCAGGCGCGGCCGATGTGTCAGTGGCCCTGACCAGCACCCAGGACCTGGCTGACGAGGTCGGCCTGTTCGATGGTCATGACATAACGTGGCAAATGAATCCCGCCACCCGCGGCTGGGCGCCAGCGGGCACCAGTCAGAACTCGGTCTATGTCACCCTGGCCGATCCCAGCGTCTCCCCCAATTACTGGACCCTGCTGGAGATTTCCTGCCGGGGCGGGACGGGAACGAAGAACGAGGACGATTTCGTCAAGGCGTCCTTTGTCCCGTATACGTCCCATATCGGCAACGGTAGCGGATTCCGGCGCATGCGGGATGGCACCGAACTGACATATTACAAGAAAGGCGCTGACACGCCAAGTGTTGGCGTGTTTCAATGCTCCGACATACTGAGCCGGGCCGACGGCACCGGCCGCTGCGGCGCCTGGGCTCGTTTCTTGGTCGCAATGCATCAGATCCATGGCGTCACCTCCAGCACGGTGTTCGGCGTCGTTCCAATCAACGCGCCCTTTCTGATCGTGAAGAACGTCGCGTTCTCCGGCCCTGGCAGCCTGCCGGTGCCGTTCACCCATCTCGGCAACGCGGAATGCACCAAGATCACGGGAATTCCCGGTCAGGGCAAGACGAACCCGCAGTTCATCTTTAAAGATCACGCGCTCGTGCGACACGCGACCGGAATCTATGACCCATCCTATGGCGTTGGCCCCATCCCGGACCTCAAGCACTGGGAGGACGGCGGGATCGGCGGGATCGGGGACGGTGTCCCGGTTTCTCTCGTCTTCGATGGGGATAACCATGGGTTACCAAGAGGCTGTAGCCAGGGTTTCGCGATCCACACGGCGGCAGCGGGTGAGACATTGGGATCGATCGCCACCAAATACGGCGCCGCCTCGGGTAACGTATTGTATGATCATCCTTACAACGCCTCCTTCAAGGCCACGCATCCAGCGCCGGTCACCATCATGGCCGGGGATAAACTTCATATTCCCCGTGCCGTCGCCCCAAAGGTCGCGATCATGAGGATCGCATGAGACTCCTCTCCCGCCGGCGCGCCGCCATCCTGGCCGCGATGGCCCTCACCCAGCTTCCTGGAAACGCAATGAGCGCGAATGTCCCCCCCCCTCCCCTGACCTTCAGGCCGCTGCCCGGAAGCCGCGATCCCGGGATTTTATCGATCCGCCTCTTCAGGCGCGATGGCCAGGCCATGCTTGCCATCCTGACCCGCACCGGTAATGGCTACACGTTGACCCAGGCTCCAATGGGTGGTCCAGGTGGAGCGCCACCGGCACACCTGCGGGAATTGAACTCCCTGTTCGGCGTGCCATCGTGGGATGTCGCGGCGGACGCGGGCGGGTTCGAAACCGTCTGGACCATCCCTGGCAGCGCCATTTGTCCCCTGGGTTTCGCCAGGAACAAGTCCCCGGAGATCATTCTCACACAAGCCGATCCACGGGGAGTCTTCCAGACCCCTCGTTTCACCCGCGGGGAAAACGAGCCCGGAATAACGGCGGTCGAAACATCGGAGCGGGGCGCCGCGCTGGTGCTGTTCCAGAATCCGTCCACCGGCGGCCATCCGCGCCCCAGGGTCTTGCCGGTGCCCGCCGGCGGCATCTTGCTGGAGGGAATGTTGCTCCGGTTGTCCGTCGGATATCTGATGCTTGTAAAACTCCTCCCTCCCGGACCGCGCGACCCCGAACGCGTCGACCTCCGGGGTGAGAGCCTCCAGCCGGGCCTGCTGCGGGCCATTCGCCTGGGGCCCGGCCTCAACGTGTCCGGCGGCGAGGCAAACCCCCTGGACGCCACGCCAGTCTACGAATTCGACGCCGATGTCTCCGGCGGCACGGTATGCCTCGTGGCGACGACAGCCCATGGTCATCGCGTCGCCACCGGCTGGTATGACAGTGGCCGCCAGTCCTGGGCCACGGTGGGGGAAGCCGCGTCACCGGCCGGCCTGATCTCGCCAGCCGTGCTGTTGTCGGCGGGAACGGCGACCGCCGCGATGATCGAGGCGCCGCCCCAGGTTGGCCCACGCATTGTCACGGAAATGTTTCCCCTTCGCTCCGCGCCCTGATCCGCTGATCGGCCCCCTCCCTCGCCCCAGGCGAATCTTCTTGTCCCCCTCCACGGATCGGCTCACACCGCACCAATCCGCCATGGGAGCACACGCATGATCAGCCTGGCCGCACTCACCCGCCCCGCGCTCTTGGCCGCTCTGCTTTGTCCCGCCCTTCTCTGGACCGGCGCCGTCCAGGCGCAGGACACGACGCTCCGTCTCGCGGAAAGCGTGACGGTGCTGGTGGCGCCTGACGAACTCTCCGCCTCGCTGCGCGCCGAGGCCATCGCGCCCACGGCGCAGGAAGCGCAGAAAAAGGTGAACGAACTGATGCGGGACGCGCTCGCCACCGCGAAGAAGGCGGAGGGGATCGTCGTCTCCAGCGGCGGCTACAATGTCTGGCGGATCGGCCCCACGGCGCAGGACCGCGCCGAACGCTGGCAGGCCGGGGAGAATCTGAACCTGACCGGCAAGGACGGCGAGGCAATGCTGAAACTCACCGGGGAGTTGCAGCAAAAGGGCCTCACCGTTTCCAGCCTTGGCTGGCATTTGGCGCGGGAGACGGAACGCAAGGCGCGCAAGGACGCCACCAAACAGGCTTTGTCCGCGCTGCGCGGACGGGCGGAGGAGGCAGCGGAACTGCTCGGCCTGCGCTTCGACTCGTTCCGGGAAGTGCGCCTCGACAGTCTTTTGCCGCAGCCGGTGGGGATGCCGCGTTCGCTGACCACGTCCCGCTCCAGCGCCGCCGCCGCCCCGGCCCCACCGCCCGTCGCGGTGGCGGAGGAACAGCCCGTCACCGCCAGCGCCGAGGCCGACGCCATCCTGAAACCCCGCTGATGCCAGCCTCGCCGGTGCCGGACCCTTTCGCGCCCCTGGACGGACCGGCCCATGACGCGTTGCGCCAGATCGCCCGCGAAACCCATGCGCGCGGGGATCTGGCCGAGGCGCTCACCGTGCAGCGCATGGTGATGAACGCGGGGGAGCCTGACGCGGCCGACACATTGTTCCTGGCGCTGCTGCTGTTCGCCGTCCGCGATCTGCCGGAGGGCATCCGCGTCCTGCGCGCCGGTCTGGCGCGGTTTCCCGCCGAGCCCGCTTTGCACGAAAACCTCGCCGTGTTCCTGCTGAGCCAGGGCGACGCGGGCGCCTCCGCCGAGTCCTGCCATCACGCCCTCGCCCTGGGCTCCGTCAGCCCGAACACGCATGACTGTCTGTGCGACGCGCTGCACCGGCTTGGCCGCCTGGACGAGGCCGTGCGGGCGGGCCGCGCCGCGCTGGAGGCCAAGGACGCGCTGTTCGGCGGGCGGGAGCCGGTGGCCCAGATCCCCGCCGGGATGCCCCCGCCGTTCAACCCCCACAACCCGGCGGAGAACGTGATCTCCTACAGCCTGTGGGGCAACGAGCCACGCTATCTGGTGCCGCTGCGGGAGAACGCCACCATCCTGGCGCATCTGTTCCCCGCCTGGACCATGCGCGTCCATCACGACGCCAGCGTCGATCATTCCTACATCGCCGATCTGCGCCGCCGCGGCGTGCAAACCCGCCAGATGATCCTCCCCCCCGGCCAGCCCGGCCACCGCCGCCTGCTGTGGCGGTTCGAGGCGATCAGCGATCCCGCGGTCAAACGCTTCCTGATCCGCGACGCCGATTCGCTGCTGAGCGTGAAAGAACGCGTCGCCGTCGATGCCTGGACGCAATCCCGGTGTTTCTTCCATGCCATGCGCGACTGGTACACCCACACCGATCTGCTGCTGGCCGGGATGTGGGGCGGCGTCGGCAACATCCTGCCCTCCCCCTCCGAATTGTTCCGGCTCTGGAGCGCCTGGCGGGTGGAGAACGATCACATCGACCAGGACATTCTGTCCGATACCGTCTGGCCCACCATCCGCCGCGCCACCCTGATCCACGACAGCATTTTCCACGGCACCCTGGGCGGTGTGCCCTTCCCGCCCTTTGGCCATTTGCCCGCGGGCCATCATATCGGGCAGAACGCGTTCGTGCATTTCAACCAGGCTGGCCAGACCCCCTCATGAACCCTCGTTTGCTGGCCGTTCTCGGCGTCCTCGTGCTGGTACTGGGCGTGGGAGGCGGCGCCGCCTGGTGGCTGCGCGCCATCCCGGAACCCGCGCCCGTCGATCTCGGCACCGAAGACCTCCCCGTGCCGCCCTTCCCGCCGCGCATCGCCGAGAACGATCAGTACGACAAGTGCATGACCATGCTCGCCGAGGATCCGGAAGGCGCTGAAGCCATCGCCGCCACCTGGCAGCAAAGCGGCGGCGGCGATGCCGCGACCCATTGCCAGGCCCTGGCGATGATCGCCAGCGGCGACCCGGAAACCGGCGCCGAGATGCTGGAAGACCTCGCCCATGCCACCACCTCCCTGGGCCTGACGCGCGTGATGCTTCTGGGCCAGGCGGCGCAGGCGCGGCTGATGGCGGATCAGGCGGAACCGGCGCTGAAGGACGTGACGGAGGCGCTGACGATCTCCCCCGACGATCCCGATTTGTTGATTGGCCGCGCCACGGCCTCCGACTCGCTTGGCCGCTCGGCGGAGGCGATGGACGATCTGAACCGCGCCTTGCTCCTCGACGCGGCGCGCGGGGACGCGCTGGTGTTGCGCGCCGCGGTGTGGCGGCGGCTGGACATGCTGACCGAGGCGCGCTCCGACATTGACAAGGCGCTTGGCCTCGACCCGGATGACGCGGAGGCGCTGCTGGAACGCGGCATCCTGCGCCAGCGCATGGGCGATCTGGCCGGCGCCCGCGCCGACTGGACCCGTGCCCAGGAACTGGACCCGACGAGTGAGACGGCGGAACTGGCGGCGCAGAATCTGACGCTGCTGGACGCCGGGCCGGAACGCAAGTGAATCCGGGGGCTTCGCGCGGCCCGGTCCAGACGCGCGCATTGGCTTCTTTTCTTTCGCGAAACCCCTGTTTTCTTTCGCGAAACCCCTGGTGATTCCGGCCATCATCTCCAATTGACAGAGGACGATTTCACGCCTTCCATCCTCAGCGGCGCGGAGGGATTGGGCATTCTGGCGAATCCGTATAGGATGTCCTGACAGTGCCTCCGCTTTTTGTCTGAGCCTTGGATGATCCCTGTTCCGTCTGGCCGGATGGCATGATCGCATCAGGCGCCTTCCGTCCCCGGCTGAGCTGAGTTTTCCAGCGTTCCGGAAAAGACCGCGTTTCATGCCGCCATCCTCTGGCGGCGGGAACCGAAGCCATTTCCGGCCTGTGCGCTGGAACAACGGTGAGCGGCATCACGGGACGCGGCGCAGGCCCGTCAGAGACTCGATCCAGGGCGTTGAGGAACCATGCCGTGACGAGCAAAACCAATAAGGATGATCCATCATGAGCCCCCTTCCCGTGCCCCTTCCTCCTTCGTCCGAAGACGGCCCCGTCCATGAGGCCGCCGTGTCCGGAGCGGAGACGCATCAGGAAAGCGATCCAGGTCAGCCGGACGGCGAAAGCGACGCGCGGGCCGCTGCCATGCGAAGCGCCCTGAGCGCCGACGCGGCGGCATGGTCCGCGGCGCGCGCCCAGGAGACGGGGCTCGTGACTGTCGCGCCGGCCTCCGCGACGCCCGCGAAACCGGCGGCGCCACGGGCCACGCGCGCCAAACCGAAAGCGCCGGTGGACACCAAACCCGTTCCCCCCGCCCCCAGGGCGCCGTTCAAGATGTCGTATGACGGGACGACGGAGAAAGATTACATCGCCCACATCATCCGGCTTGGCGCCAGGTGAGGGTGCCTGGCTCAGCCTCCCGGCCGCTGAGGGAATGCCACTGAGGGGATGCCACTGAGGGAATGGCCATCAGGATCGACCTCGCGGGCAACCGGCGCGCGAGGCGGGGCGCGGCCCCGAGGAGCGGCGAAAATACAAAACTGACGATCTTTTGACGGGGCGCCGGGGGAACGCGTGTCTTCCGCGTGGTTAAAGTCAGGCCATGCGGAAACACGACATCATCAATGCGTTCGGCAGAGCCCGCTTCCAGGCCCGTTACCTCGAAATCTGCACACCCACCACCGGCATGTTCTTCAACGCGGTCGATCCGGCGGCCTTCGCGGTCCGCCGCCGGCTGATGTACCGTTGTCCGGAAACGTTCGAGGACGGGCTGGACATCACCTTCCGCACCACCGCGTGCGGCTCGCACGAACTGGTGCGCGTGCTGCACGCGACGCTGCCGGAGAATACGGGATACGACGTCATCTTCGTGGACCCGTGGCATGGCTACGCGGCCAGCCTCACCGATCTGCACGGGGCATGGTGGCTGCTGCGTCCGGGCGGGGTCATGATCGTGCATGACTGCGATCCGGAGGACGCCAGCGCCGCCAGCCCCGAATACCGGCCCGGTACCTGGTGCGGCGTGACCTGGCGGGCGTTCATCGATTTCGTGCTGGCGGCGGCGCCCGCCGGCCATTGCGTGGTGGACACCGACCATGGCTGCGGCCTGGTCTTCACGTGCCCCGGCACCATCCCCGCCGGCCTGCCCACCGCGCGGCCAGGCCAGCCTCTGGTGTTCGAATGGAACGTCGCCTGTCAGACGGAAGCCGGGCCGTACGCCTTCTTCGACAGGCACCGGCAGGCGTTGCTCAACCTGGTCTCCCCCTCGGCCTTCGTGGACAGGTGCGATTTCGTTTGGCCTGACACCGTGCCGGCCGCCACCAATGTCATCCGCGACCGGAGCTGGCCGTCCCCCATGGCGGGCTGGCGCATCGGCGCGGGGATGGAAATCATCGCGCCGGACAAGAATGGTCCCGATGGCGCGATGCTACGCGGACCCTTGCTTCCCGCCGGAGAGGAGATGGACGCGATCTGGGCCGCGCCCCCGGACGGCATGGACACCATCCCTTATGGCGCGCCGTACGATGTCATCCCTGGCGAGACCTATGAGGCGCAGCTTCGTGTCATTCCGGTTGTGTGCATCCTGCAACTGCTGCTGCTGTTCGTGACGGCGGATGGCAGGATCGTGCATTCACCCAGGGCGGATGCCGTGCCCGCCGCGCCGGGTGATGCGTCCGCGCGGCGGCGGTGGCGGACGGTGACGGTGCGCGCGGTGGCGCCGCCCTCGGCGCGGTTCGCCACCATTCTGGTGCGGATGATCAATCCTGGACCAGGCCCGCGCTGTCCTTCCGCTTTCGTGACGGACCCGGTCCTGGGCCGCGCCGCGCGCGATTCCGCCGAGGTGCCCGCCGGTTGAAACGGCGATCATCGCGGGCACGGCTTCTTGCCTCAGGCGCCTGTCCAGCAGGGCCATTCGGTTCTCCTGTGACGCCGTGCCATGGCTGAGGCCGCCAGGAAAGATTCTCACCACGGAGGACGCGGAGAACCGAATGGCCCTGCCTGTCCAGACAGGCCCCTGGTCGCCTCCCGGCCCACGGGATAGGGTGAAGACGGAGAGAAACCACAGGAGCAGAGCATGGCCGTCCAGCCCAATCCCTCACGCGAGGCCGTGCGCGGCACCGTGCCCAAGATGATCGAACTCTCGGAAACCGTGATTTATGGCGATGTCTGGGAACGGCCAGGACTGAGCAAGCGGGACCGCAGCCTCGCGGTGATCGCGACGCTGATCGCCACCTACCGCCCGGACCAGTTGCGCGGCCATCTGGGGCGCGCGCTCGACAACGGGGTGACGAAGGACGAAATCGCCGAGGTGATTACCCATCTCGCGTTCTATTCCGGCTGGCCCGCCTCCATGACGGCGGCGCGCATCGCGGGCGAGGTGTTCACGGAACGCGGCCTCGCCTGATGGACAAATCCGCCCTCACCGCCTGGGCTTTGGCCAACGGCTGGCAAATGATCGCGGGCAACCCGAGTCTGACGAAACCCTCGTCACCAAAGGAGGCGATCGTCCGGATGGTATTGAAAGCGACGGTTGCCACGGTCGAGTTTCGCAAGCCCGCCGGGAAATGGGAAAAAGTCTCCGGTCAGGCGTATGGGAAAATCCAGTCCGATCCCGACACGGGCCTGCCCCTGGGACTGGGCTTTGACACCATCCCAGGCTTCACCATGCTGATGCGGGAGAACAAGGACCGGATGACATTCGCCCGCATGACCGGACCCTGAAGACGGCGCCTCCACCATCTCTGGATGGTGGAGGCGCCTTAACAGCGGGGGCTCAGCGGCGGCGGGCGAGACGGGCGGCGTATTTCGCGTCGCGCGCGGCTTTTTGTTCGATGGCGCGGGTGGCGGCACGCGCGGCTTCCTCAGCCACGCGGGCTTCATCCTCGCGGGCCTTGGCTTCGAGGGCGACCGCCTCGGCGGCTTTCTGGGCGGCCAGGCGGACGGCTTCGGCGGCACGGGCGGCCTTGCGCTCGTTCATGCGGATTTCGCGGGCGGCCTCGATCGCGGCCTGTTCCGCCTGACGGGCGATCACGGCGGGATCGTCAGGCCCAGGACGGGCGCGGAACTTCTCCAGCATGGCGGTTTTGGCCTTCGCCGCGGACGTCAGGCGCTCGTTGAAGCTGTCTTTTTTGTATGCGATCATGCGAGAGGAATATCAGAAATGGCCGTCTCTGGCCAGCCCTTTTTGGCGCATGGCTGGCGGCCCGGACCGCGCATCAGGTTTTTCTCCTGGATGCCATGATCGTGCTCCCCGCGTGTCTTTGTGGTTCTTCGTGGTGAGCCTCCTCGCGAAACCTGCTGCCGGCATGGCCTGTGACGTGGGGAATACGGCGATGAACCGGCTCTTGCCAGACCGTGGCGCCTGGGGAACTGTCCCGCGCGGGTGACGCCCGCCGCTGCGGCGGTTGCACGGAAAGGATGACAGGCATGGCCAGCACGCCAACGACCGAACTGTTCGCCGGATTGCGCGCGATCGACACGCCGACCATCACCAACGT
>JAYVCG010000403.1:0-7277 GCA_043750075.1 Acetobacteraceae bacterium
CGGGTAATTCGCCAGCGTCTGCAACCACGGCGCCATCAGCGAGGAACTGGACACCAGCACCGTGCCCGCCGCGAACATCACCAGCGCGCCGGTGGTGAAATTCCTGTCCTTGAACATCGCGGGCGGGATGAAGGGTTTTTTCGCGGTCATCATGTGGACGGCGAACAGATAGAAACCCAGAGCGCCAAGCACCGCCTCGGCGATGACCTCGGGCGAGGTGAACCAGTCCTGGTTCTGGCCGCGGTCGAGCATCATCTGGAAGCCGCCAATGCCAAGCGACAGCACCGCGAAGCCGATCCAGTCGAAGCGCATGTTGAAGTTGGGATGGCTGCGCGGCATGAAGATCGTCAGACCCGCCACCGCCAGCACGCCGAACGGCAGGTTGATGTAGAACACATACCGCCAGTTGAACATGCTGGTCAGGTAACCGCCCAGGGTGGGACCGAGGATGGGGCCGATCATGACGCCCATGCCCCAGATGGCCATGGCCTGACCGCGTTTCTCCGGCGGGTAGATGTCCATCATCGTCGATTGCGACAGCGGCACCAGCGCGGCGCCGAACACGCCTTGCAGCACGCGGAACGTCACCATCTGGTCCAGCGATTGCGCCGCCCCGCACAGCATCGAGGTCAAGGTGAAGCCGATCAGGCAGGTGATGAACAAATACTTCCGCCCGAACCGCGCCGCCAGCCATCCCACCGGCGCTGTCATGATCGCCGCCGCCGTGATGTAGGAGGTCAGAACCCAGGTGATTTCCTCATACGTCGCCGACAGGCTGCCCTGCATGTACGGCAGCGCCACATTGGCGATGGTCTGATCCAGCGCCTGCATCAGCGTCGCGCCGACCGTGCACAGCACGATGATCAGCCGGTGCGGGACAGGCTCGTATTTCTGCTCTGTGCCAGACACTGCTCAGAACAGTTCGCGCCAGTGCCGCCGGTGGCCGGTGTCGATGTCGGCGACGACGCTCATGCCCGCGCGAAACTCTGGGTCATCCGCCTGGCGCTCGCATTTGATGCGCGCGGGGATGCGCTGCACCACCTTGACCCAGTTGCCCGAGGTGTTCTGCGCCGGCAGGATGGAAAACTCCGAGCCTGAGTTGGGTGCTATGCTTTCCACCACGCAGTTCCATTTGCGTCCGGGATAGGCATCGATCGTCACCGTCACCGGATTGCCGACGCGCACATGCGTCAGTTCGGTTTCCTTGGGATTGGCCTCGATCCAGGTGCGTTCGGTGGAGACGATGCCGAACGCGGCGGTGGCGGCGGCCAGGTACATGCCGGGCTGCACGGTTTCCACCTGCGTCACGACGCCCGCGAAAGGCGCGCGGATGATGGTGTGGTCGAGCTGGCGTCGCGCCTCATCCAGCCGTACCTTGGCCTGGAGATAATCGGACATGGTCTGCACATCGACCTCCGGGTTGCCCCCCAGGCGCGCGAGATGCACGGCGGCGGCGAGTTTCAGCATCTCGACCGATTGTTTGCTGGTCGCGAGTTGATAACGGGCATGGTCGTATTCCGCCCGCGTCACCCCGCCGCCCTGCACCAGACCGCCGAGACGATCGTTGTTCACCTGATCCAGCGCCACCTGGGATTGCTTCACATCCACATCCCGTAGCATCCTCTTGTATTCCAGCTTCATCGCGTTGAGGCTGGAAACGACACCGCCCAGGTTGGCGCGGGCCGCGGCTACGGTGAGTTCGAACGGAAGCGGATCGAGCCGCAGCAGCACATCGCCTTTTTGCACGCGCTGCCCCTCGCGCACCATCACCTCCAGCACGATGCCGGAGACATCGGTGGACAGCGCCTCCTTCGCGGCGCGGACATAGGCATTGTCGATCGACACGATCCGCCCGCCGCTGATCCAGAAATACAACGAGCCCACGATGACCACGGCGATGCCGCCCAGCATCAGGATGGGACGCAGTATGCGCCGCCAGTCGCGGCGATACGCCGCTGGCGTGCCACTGGCGCGCTCCTTCCCCATGGCCCGATCCGCCGTCCTCGGCGTGGCGGTTCCACCCTGGGCGTCTGCGTCCTGGACGCCTCCCCCTTGGGCATTGGCCGCGGTGGCCTGGGACATCAGACGATCTCCCGTGCTTCAGGCTGGCGCGACTCTGGCGTCCGGCGCGTCACATGGGAATCGCGGGTCAATGTCGCCTTCATGCGGGACAGGGCTTCGATCATGATGGTCTGACTCTCGTCATCGACGCCCAGAGTGACCATCGTGGTCATCTCGGCGCGTTGTTCGTTGATGTCGTGCAACACCGCGTACGCGGGCCGCGACAAATGCAGCCGCCAGATGCGCCGGTCGCGCGGGTCGGGACGCCGTTCCATCATGCCCCGGCCCTCCAGCCGGTCCACGAGGCGGGCGACACTGATCGGCTCCACCTCCAGCAATTCGGACAGTTCCTTCTGGGAGATGCCCGGCCGGCGGTCCAGCCAGATCAGGATCGCCCATTGCGCCCGTGTCATCCCATGCGCGCGTGCCCGCTTGTCCGCGTCCACGCGCAGCAGGCGCGCGACATCGTGCAGCAGGAACAGCAGATCATGTTCGAATTTCACCAGCGGGTCTCCCTTGGAGCCCCGCGATCATAAGCCACGTTATGATGACGTGGCCATCACTCTGTCCATGCGCCCCACGCGACTCCGCCGCGTGCGGCTGCTATAGCGCGCGGCGGCGGACGCTGATGGAGGGCGGCACGGCATGCGGCGGAAGCGTGACGAGGAAAAGGGCGGGCAGAACCATCCGGGGCGGCGGGCGTTTCTGGGCGGGCTGGCGCTCCCGGCCCTGATCCGCGCCGCCGATGCCGCCCCGGCGCGGCAGATCGTCTTCGCCCCCCAGGCGATGCCCGCCAGTCTCGATCCGGTCGCCACGCTCACTCCCGCCGCGCGCACCGCCGGTCTGGCCGTGTTCGAGACCCTCTATGGCACGGACGCGCGCCAGAACCCGATGCCGCAAATGGTCCAGCGCCACAGGGTGGAGGAAGGCGGCCGGCAATGGGTGCTGCAACTCCGCCCGGAGCAGATGTTCCACGATGGCACGCCCGTTACCGCGCGGGATTGCGTGGCCTCGCTGCGCCGCTGGATGCGCGGCGACAGGCTCGGGCACGCCCTGGCGGAACGGCTGGCGTCGCTGGAAGCCACCGCCGGGGACGTGCTGACCATCCGCCTCAAACAGCCCCTCCCCTTGCTCCCCGCGCTTCTGAGCAAGAGCCAGCCCGGCCCGCCCGTGATAATGCCCGCCCGCCTGGCCGAGACCGATCCCGCCACACCCGTGCCGGAGATCACCGGCAGCGGCCCGTTCCGCCTCGCCAAGGATTCCTGGCAGCCAGGCGCCGGATTCCGCCTGGTCCGCTTCGATCGCTACACGACCAGGGTGGAAGCCTCGAACTTCACCGGCGGCCGCCGGGTGGCGCTGGTGGATCAGGTGATCTGGCGCGACCCCGCCGATCCGCTCCAGGCGTTGCGGGACGGCACGGTGGACTGGGTGGAAACCCTGCCCCTGGCGGTTCCGGACGACCTGAAAGACAACCGCGGCCTCGTGCTCAGCCGCCTGAACGAGCTTGGGTTCTACGCCGTATTGCGGCTCAACGCGACACATGGGCCGATGAGCAACCCGCGGTTGCGTCAGGCGGTGCTGGCCACGGTGGACCAGACCGCGGTGATGGAAACCGTGTTCGGCGCCGGCAGTGACCTGTTCAGGACACCGGCCGGGCTGTTCCTGCCCGGTTCCGCCTTCGTCAACGACGCCGGTAAGGACCGCGTCAACGCCAAACGCTCGCCCCGCGCGATCCGCGCCTTGCTGAGCGAGGCGGGCTACCGCGGAGAAAAGCTGATCGTGCTCACCCCCGCCGGCGATCCCGTCCATGCCGCGCTGACCGCCGCCGTGATCGAGGAACTGCGTCAGGCCGGCCTGACGATCGAGGAACGCCCCGTGACCCGCCAGGCGCTGGACGCGCTTCGTGATGGCCAGATGGGACAGAATGGCCAGATGGGGCGCGAGGACCGCGCCCTGGGGGCAATCCCAGGGGCAGTCCCAGGGGCAGTCCCAGGGGAAAACTGGTCAGCGTTCTGCGACTCGTTCCCCGGCGCGGATCACATGGACCCGTCCGGCATCCGGACCGGACGCGCCGCCGGGCCTGGCTGGCCGGACGACCCCGCCGCCGACCGCGCCCGCGCCGCCTGGATCGACACGGAAAGCCTCCCCCTCCAGAACGCCGCCGCCGCGCGGTTGCAGGAGCAAATGTTCCTCACCGTGCCCTTCATTCCCCTGGGTCAATGGTTCACCACCGCCGCCTGGCGGGCCACGCTGAGCGGACAGCAAACAGGCGCCTGCCCGGTGTTCTGGAACGTGGCGCGCGGCGGATGACCATTATCCCGAGGACAAAACCCTGATGCCCGGTCCCCTGACCTGGCTGGCGGTCGCGGCGGGCGGCGCGCTTGGCAGCATGGCCCGCTTCTGGATGACCGGCGCCGTGGCCGCCGTGGCCGGATCGCGCTTCCCGCACGGCACCTTGCTCATCAACGTACTGGGCTCGTTCGTGATCGGTGTGGTCGCGAGTTTCAGCCTGACGCCCGGACACACGGAGACCGGGCGCGTGGCGATGCACCCCGATCTGCGCGTTTTCCTGATGGTGGGGATTTGCGGCGGCTTCACGACCTTTTCGTCGTTCAGCCTGCAAACGCTGGAACTGATCCAGGCGGGAGACATGGAGCGCGCCCTGCTGTACGTGGCGGGGTCGGTGCTCGCCTGTCTGCTGTTCGTGTGGCTTGGCTGGTATCTGGGCAGAATGTGAGTCTCTGGGCCAGACATGAGCGTCTGGGCCGGGTGTGACCGGCCCATTTCACCCTTACTCAGGCGGCGGGATCAATCAACCCGGATCGCCGTCGCCTCGGGGCCCTTGGCGCCCTGAACGACATCCATCCAAATGGTCTGTCCCTCAGCGAGCTGAGCCACCCCGGCCCGCTGCAAGGCGGACGCATGAACGAACACGTCCTTGCCCCCTTCGAGCGGCGCGACGAAGCCGAAACCCTTGGTGGCGTTGTACCACTTCACGGTTCCCTGCATCTCCGCCGACGGTCCGGTGGGCGGGCCGCGTCTGGCGCCACCGCCAGCGCCAGCGCCCATGCCGCCGGCACCCATGCCGCCACCACCGCCAAATCCACCAGCAGCACCCCCTGGGGCGCCTGGCCCACGCGGCGGCGCGGCGCCACGCGGAGTCGCCGTGCTTTCATCGACCGAAATGACTTCCGAGACCTGCCGCCCCTTCTGTCCTTGCCCGATCCTCACACGCAACGACGCCCCTGGGCTTACAGCCGTATGCCCGGCGGAGTTCAGCGTGTTGGCATGCAGGAACGCATCACCGGAACCATCCGAGAGCGCGACGAAGCCAAACCCTTTCTCCGGGTTGAACCATTTTACCGTCGCATCATGCTCGGGTCCGAACCCGGCCGAAGACGGCCACGATTGCGCGGGACGGGGCATATCGCCCGGAGGCGCGCGATCGAACGAAAAATCATCGTCGAAGCCACGGCGCCGGGGCGGGCGACCACGTCCGCGGTTGTTCATATTCAAGAGACCGTCGTCCTCATGACCAAAGGCGTTGCACGAGCCGAGCCTGAACCAGACAGGCACCAGTATCACGGGTACCTTACACCGGACCGTGGGGGGAAACAACCATGACGATGCGTTAGTGATGCCTTAATCTCGTCACATGATTTGGGACGAGGATGGATTTTGCGTCATTCCGGGGTTTTGGGCCGGTGGCCGCGGCGTCTGAGGGCAAGGAAGGCCCGGTCCCCGCACCTCATCCATGGCTGAGGTGCGGGGATCATCGCTTGGGTGGGGGGCCAGGAGACGAAGCCCCTTGGCGGGGCCTTTTACTCAGCGGGCGACGCCGCGAGCGCGGGCAGTAATGGGATCAACGCGTTCAGGTTCCGCTCCGCGATGCAGACCAGATAACGCTGCGCGGGATCGGCGGTGGAGGCATGCAGAACGGCATAAGGGGGGTTTTGTTGAACAATCTCCCCATCGGCGCCCAACGGCAGCGGCGTCAGGCCCAGATCGGCGTAAACCTTCAACAATCCTGGACCAACCCGCCAGAAGGCGGGCGCCAGCCCCTCCTGATGGGCGAGATCGCGCAGACGCCAGATCGCCGAGACCTTGTCCGCCTCGGCCCCCACCGGATCACCGAGCCCCAGCAGCACGCCACCGATCCGCCGGAACGGCAGGCCGGCGCGATCCGCCTCGCCCGTCACGATCCCATCGGCATGGGGAGGCGGCGTGACGCCCATCGCGATCAGCCGTCTGGCCCCCGCCGCGTCCCAGGGCGCGGCCCGCACACGGCCCGGACGCACCAGCAGCCAGATGGCGGCCAGCGCCAGCACCACCGACAACGCCACCGCCACCCGGACCGAGTTGGGCACCGCGCGCTCCATCACCACCGCCCACCAGGCGTCGTTGGCGGGCAACAGGGTCTGGTGCCGGATCACCGCCAGCGCCAGCACGCAGATCACCAGCATGATCAGGGACAAGGCGGTCGAACCCTCGAACGGACCGCTTAACAGGGAGGCGTGACGGTAGAAATAATCGCGGAACGGCGCCAGCAGCGCGGCGCTCAGCACCAGCGTCACCACCACCCAGACCTGATTGTCCTGGGTCGCTGCGAACCCCGCGCCCACCAGCAGCAGGCCAATGGTGAGACTCCAGGCCAGATTGACCCGGTGCGAAAGCGCGATCGCCATCACCACCAGTCCGGCCCCGATCAGGGAGGGAATGAACTGCCCGGCCTGGAAGGCGATGTCCGCGAAATCGTGATCCAGCCAGGAATAGTCGCTGACGGGCGCGATCACCGCCAGCGTCAGCAGCATCGCGCCGCACAGACCAACAAGCCCGGTGGCGGCGGCGACGGCGAAATCCGGTTCGCTCCAGCGCGGCGCGGCGCCAGGAGGCACACCAGAGGGGGCGCCGGAAGGGGCGACAGGAGTGATGCCAGGCGCGCCATGGGGGGAGGCACCAGGGGAGGCACCAGGGGAGGCATTGGCCGCCGCGGCGGCCCGGCCGCGCAGCAGCCCGCCGCCACGCAACAGGATCTCGTTGCCCGCGAACATGGCGCCCGCGAGGAACAGGGGAATGATGTAGTAATACAGCCGGAACACCACGATCGCGCCGACGATGTGCGGCGCATCGACATAGGGTTCGAGCCCGAACAGCATGGCGGTGTCGAACACGCCGATCCCGCCCGGCAGGTTGGCCGCGAGCCCGGCGGTGTAGGA
>JAYVCG010000404.1:0-3005 GCA_043750075.1 Acetobacteraceae bacterium
CACCCACCGGGCCGCTCAAGGGCTTCCGCATCCTCGATCTGACCACCGTGCTGTTCGGCCCGTTCGGCACGCAGACCCTTGGCGACTGGGGCGCCGAGATCATCAAGGTGGAAACCCTGGCCGGCGACACATGGCGCAATTCCGGCCAGTTCCGCAACCGCGGCATGAGCGGCCAGTTCATGGCGGCGAACCGTAACAAACGCAGCATCGCCCTCGATCTGAAGCACCCTGACGGCAAGGCGGTGCTGCGCCGGTTGATCCCGTCCGTGGACGCGCTGGTCTCCAACATCCGCCCCGCGGGCCTGGCGCGGCTCGGGTTCAGTTACGAGACCTGCCAGGAACTGAACCCGAAACTCATTTACGCGGTGGCCACCGGCTTCGGGCAGGACGGACCCTGGCGCGCGCGTCCGGCGTTCGATGAGATCATCCAGGCGGCGTCGGGCTTCGCCTCCGCCATGGGCACGGATGAGGAACCCGCGTTCGTGCCCAGTTTGATCGGGGATAAATTGTGCGGGATGGCGCTGACCTCGGCGGTGACGGCGGCGCTGCTGCACCGCGAACGCACGGGGGAGGGGCAGATGGTGGAAGTGCCGATGCTGGAAACCCTGGCGGCCTTCAACAGCATCGAGATGTTCGGCGGCCTCGCCTTCGTGCCGCCCATCGGGCCGTCCGGCTATAACCGCATGAAGGCGCGGCGGCCGGTCAGGACCAGGGATGGCTGGCTGACCATGCTGCCCTATTCAGGCGAGAACTGGTGCGCGTTCTTCGAGGCCGTTGGGCTGCCGGAATGCATCGAGGAATTCTCCGTCCGCGATCCGGTGAAGCGGGCGCGCAACATCGATGCGATCTACGAACGGATGCGCGAGATCGCGCCCGCCCGCACCACGGCGGAATGGGAAACGTTGCTGCTACGGATCGACGTGCCGCACACCGCCTTCGCGAAGCTGAGCGAGATCGCCGAACAGCCGCACCTGAAGGCGGTGGAAATGTTCCCGGTGCTCGACCACCCCACCGAGGGCAAGATCCGTCAGGCCCGTCCCCCGGCGCGCTTCTCCGCCAGTCCGGCCAGCATCCATCGCATGCCGCCCCGATTGGGCGAGCACACGGCGGAGGTGCTGCGGGAGGCGGGCTACACGCGGGAGGAGATCGAGGGGCTGGTGGAGGGGAAGGCCGTGGGGGTGGGGTGAGAGGCAGGCGCGCTGGTATCAGACCTCTCCCGCTCCGCCACGCCCGGCCCTACGCCGCCATCCCCCCAAAAACATAAGGCTCCAGCGACTCCTGGGCGGCGCCACGCAGCGCATGCCATTTTTGCGGCCCGCCGTAATAGGCCAGACTGCCGGGCTCCGCGGACCCATCCCCGTTGTAATAGGACAGGCAATCACGCAAGGGACGGGTACTGATATCGGCCTCGCGGCAGTGCTCCGCGTAGGCATTCTCCGGTTCCTTCCTGATATCGACGATGCTGGCGCCACGCGCGCGTAATGTTTCCATCATCCAGACCACATAATCGGTATGACCCTCGATCCCGCGGGTGAAATTGAACTGTCCGCCACCGCCCTGCGGCCCGGACAGGATGAACAAATTAGGAAATCCGTGACTGTGCAGGCCGAGGAAAGTCCGGACGCCTTCCTTGCTCCATTTCTCCCGCAAGGTCTGCCCGCCGCGGCCGGTTATCATGTTGAAGGACGCTGTCGCCATCCATTGAAAGCCGGTCGCGTAAATCAGCACGTCGAGCGGATATTCCACGCCGTCATGCACCACGCCCCTGGCGTTGATGTGGCTCACACCAAGCGGCGCCGTATCGACGAGCGTGACGTGCGGCAGATTGAACGACGGCAGGAACTCATCATGGAAAGTCGGCCGTTTGCAGCCATAGGGATAATACGGTTTGAGCGCCGCGGCGGTTTTCGGATCCTTGACGATGGCGTCCACCCTGGCGCGGATCTGTTCCATGATCCGGAAGTTGGAGTTGAGCTGCCGCTGGATCATTTCCTCTTGTGGCAGTTCCCGTTCATATTGCTTGCGTTCCTTGAAATCGGCGGCCTTGCCCGACAAGAAGTCGTCGTTGCCCTTGAGCGCGGTGCGCCCGGATGAAATCGTGGCCAGCCTTTCCCGCCTCGCCCGCGCCCAGCCGGGCTCTTTGGACCAGGTTTCGATTTCTTCTGGTGTCGTGGCGCGCTGGTCGCGCACGTCGATGGTGGAGGGGGTGCGCTGGAAGACGTACAGTTCCTTCACGACCTTGGCGATTTCCGGGATGACCTGCACGGCGGTCGCGCCCGTGCCGATGATGCCGACGCGCTTGCCCGCCAAATCCACGTTATAATCCCACCGCGAGGTATGGAAGGCCTTGCCCTCGAAGGTCTCCATGCCCTCGATCCGGGCCAGTTTCGGGGTCGTCAGGATGCCGTTCGCCAGCACGACGTGGCGCGCGCGCATCGTGTCGCCCCGGTCCGTGCGCACCGTCCAGCGGCCGGCTGCCTCATCCCACAGCGTCTGCTCGACGGTCGTGTGGAACAGGCAATGATCATAGAAGCCGGATTTCTCCGCCATGGCCTGGCAGTATTCGAGGATTTCGAACCCTGAGGCGAACTTCATCGTCGGGAAATAGCCCATCTCCTCCAGCAGCGGCAGATAGCTGTACGCCTCGACATCGCAGGCGATGCCGGGATAGCGGTTCCAGTACCAGGTGCCGCCGACATCGCCGCCTTTCTCGCAAAACCGGACATCGCGGAAACCGGCCGCACGCAGCTTGTACCACAGCAGAAGACCGGCGAAACCAGCGCCGATCACCAGGATTTCACAGGTGTCGGTCAGCGGCTCCCGTGCTACGGGGGGCGCTGAATAAACATCGTCAAGGTATTTGGCGAATTCGCCTTCCATGGCGATGTAATCGGCGGCACCCCGCCGTGCTTCCTTGAACGCGCGGTATTTGGCCTGTTCCTCGGCATTGAACGTGGCGCCGGGCGGCGGCGGGGGCAAGGTCTTCAGGGCTTCGTCCGTGACGG
>JAYVCG010000405.1:0-3749 GCA_043750075.1 Acetobacteraceae bacterium
CCCGGCTGGCATGATGTTGCATGATTTCACCGCCAGTATCGAAGACTTCGCCGATACCGCCGCGTTGATTGAAAATCTCGATCTCATCATCAGTGTCGATACCTCCGTGCTGCATCTCGCGGGCGCGATGGGCAAGCCGGTCTGGTTGCTGAACCGGTTCGATACCTGCTGGCGCTGGTTGCTGGATCGTGATGACAGTCCCTGGTATCCCACCCTGCGTCAGTTCCGCCAGAGAGAATCCGGCGAATGGACCGATGTGATCCAGCGTGTCACACAAGCGTTGCGTGCTTTTGTCCATGAAGACGGTGGCCCCGCGATGAGGGACTGATGCCCAAACTACCCCAGCCCCTCCCGTTTTCAGCCCCTCACCTCATCCGTCCAGAGGTGCTGCTGGAGCGTGCGCGGGCACAGTATCATGCCGGAGACCGTGTCCGGACCCGCGCCCTCTGCCAGCAAATCCTGCGCGCCGACCCGGTGAACACCGAAGCCCTGAACCTCCTGGGCGTCCTCTCCGCCGAGGCGGGACAGTTCTTCGAGGCGATCACGCGGTTCGATGAGGCGCTCCAGATCGCCCCGGACCTGGTGGAAACGTGGCGCAACCGGGGTCTCGTCTTATCCGATGCGGGCCTGTTCGAGGACGCCCTGGCCAGCTTCGATCAGGTCGTGGCGCGTTTGCCCGCCGGAGAAGCCGGACACCTCCATCGTGCCGTCACCCTCGTGCGTCTGGGCCGGTTCGAGGACGCCGCGCGGGCTTACGATCACCTCCTGACATTCCATCCGACGGACGCCACCCTCGCGGCCAATCGCGGTATCCCGCTGGTCTGGACCGGCCGCCTGGAGGAAGCGATGGCCAGTTTCGATCTCGCCCTCAGCCTTGATCCCGGCCACGCGAGCGCCCATGTCAACAAAGGCATGTTGCTGCTGCTACAGGGGGATCTGCCCGGTGGCGCGCGGCTGCTGGAATGGCATGCGCGTCCGCCCGCTCTCGCACGGTTCCTGACGCGGCCGCTCTGGCTGGGGGACACCAGCCTCATGGGCAAAACGCTCCTGGTGTATCAGGAGCAAGGATTTGGCGACGCGATCCAGTTCTGCCGTTTCGTGCCATGGGCGGCCCAGGCCGGGGCGAAGGTGATTTTGGCGGTGGGAGAGCCGCTGCGGGATCTGATGGCCAGTCTGCCCGGCGTGAGCCGGATCGTGACGCTGACGGAAGAATGGCCGCAGCACGATTTGCGCTGCCCGCTGGAAAGCCTGCCCCTGGCGTTCGGCGCCACGCTGGAAACGATTCCAGGGGAGACGCCTTATTTGCGCGCCGATCCCGCCCTGGCGCTTGCGTGGCGAAACCGCCTCGCGGATGTGCCTGGCCCGCGCATCGGTCTGGTCTGGGCCGGGGCCGCGCGCCCTGGCGAAGCGGAGGCGCTGGCGATAGACCAGCGCCGGTCGATGCCGCTCGCGGCCCTGGAGCCTCTCGCGCTGGTGGAGGGGTGCGCGTTCGTTTCGCTCCAGCCCGGATCATCCGCCGCGCGGGCGATGGCGCCACCGGCGGGGATGGTGCTGCACGATCACACTGCGGAACTGAGGAATTTCGCCGATACCGCCGCGCTGATCGAGAACCTCGATCTTGTCATCAGCGTTGACACATCAGTGGCGCATCTGGCGGCGGCGATGGGCAAGCCAGTCTGGTTGCTGAACCGGTTCGATACCTGCTGGCGCTGGTTGCTAAATCGTGACGACAGCCCGTGGTACCCCACATT
Organism: Acetobacteraceae bacterium; assembly: GCA_043750075.1. GTDB lineage: Bacteria > Pseudomonadota > Alphaproteobacteria > Acetobacterales > Acetobacteraceae > Rhodopila. The sequence goes on from JAYVCG010000405.1 coordinate 1,752, forward strand.
ACGGCAATTCCGCCAGCCCCAGCCCGGCGACTGGGCTTCGGTGACGGCGCGTGTGGCGGAGTCGTTACGCGGCTTCACCGCTTCTTCCGCCGGTCATGCCGGATCGGGATCCACTGTTCATGACTGACGCGATTTTCCTCCGGCTGATATACTTAACGGGCGGGGAATGAACTGATGCCGAAACTTCCTTCCGTCCACAGCGGTTTTCCCCCGGACATGCCGGTGCGCACGGATGTCTTGCTCGAACGTGCCCGGCGGATCGATCTCGCGGGCCAGAGGGAACAGGCGATCGGCCTCTATCGCCGCATCCTGGAAAGAGATCCCCTCAATCCGCAACTGACCACATGGCTTGGGATCGCGCTGGCCGAAACCGGGAAATACGGTCAGGCCATCATACAGTTCGACAATACATTGCGCATCGATCCCAATCAGCCCGTGGCATGGCTCAATCGCGCACTCGCGATGGAAAGAGTGGGGCGTCTGCCAGACGCTCTCGCCTGTTACGATCATATCATCACTTTGCGGCCGGACGAGGAAACCGGATATCGCGGCCGTGCCGACGTGTTGTATGGGATGGGCCGGTTCCAGGAGGCGCTCGCCGCTTATGATCTGGCCATGCCACGGATACAAAACATGGCGGAATTCCTGGCCAGGCGCGGCAGAATACCACACGCACTGGGCCTCGTGGATGAAGCGATGCGCGACTTCGATCACGCCATCGCCCTTCAACCCGCCCATCCCTGGGCCACACTCACCAAAGCGCTTTTGATGCTTCTCTCGGGCGATCTGAAAGGCGGCTTCGCGCTTTACGAAAAGCGCCATGAAATACTGGAAATGAAACAATCCGCGCCAGATTTCGCTCAACCGCTCTGGCTGGGCGAAACCAGTATCAATGGTAAAACGCTGTTGCTGTATGAGGAGCAAGGGATCGGCGACACGATCCAGTTCTGCCGTTACGCGCCCATGGCGGCGCGGGCGGGCGCGCGGGTGGTGCTGGTGGTTCAGAAGCCGCTGGTGGAACTGATGGCGACCTTACCAGGAGTGTCCAGGATCGTGACCGAGGGCGACCCGTTGCCCGCTTTCGATCTGCGGTGCCCGATCATGAGTTTGCCGCTGGCTTTCGGTACCACTCTGGAAACGATTCCTGGCGATGTCCCCTATTTGCGCGCCGACCCGGAACGCGCCGCGGTTTGGCGCGATCGTTTGTCCGCCGTGCGAGGCAGGCGTGTCGGACTGGTATGGGCGGGCGGCTCGCGTCCGGGTCACACGGGCGCGGTGGCGGCGGACCAGCGCCGGTCATTGCCGCTCGCGGCCCTGGCGCCTCTCGCGCTGCTGGAGGGTTGCGCGTTCGTGTCCCTTCAGCTTGGCCCTCCGGCGGCGCAGGCGATGACACCACCGGCGGGGATGGTGCTGCACGATCACACCGCGAAACTGAAGAATTTCGCCGATACCGCCGCGCTGATCGAGAACCTCGATCTCGTCATCAGCGTCGATACGTCGGTGGCGCATCTGGCGGCGGCGATGGGCAAGCCAGTCTGGTTGCTGAACCGGTTCGATACGTGCTGGAGATGGTTGCTAAATCGGCACGACAGCCCCTGGTATCCCACATTACGGCAATTCCGCCAGCCCCAGCCCGGCGACTGGGCTTCGGTGATGGTGCGTGTGGCGGAGGCGTTACGCGGCTTCACCGCCCGCTGACCCCTCCGGCCGGCATCCCAGCAGATGCGCGATGGCATAGGTCAGATCGGGCCGGTTCAGCGTGTAGAAGTGGAATTCGTCCACGCCATTCGCCTGCAACAGCCGCACCTGCTCGGCGGCGGCGACCATGCCGATCATGCGGCGGAGTTCCGGGTTCTGCTCCGTTCCCTCGAACATGCGGCCCAGCCAGGCGGGGACGGAGGCGCCGCACATGGCGGAGAAGCGGGCGATCTGCGTGTAGTTGGACACCGGCATGATCCCCGGCACCACCGGCGCCGTGATCCCGGCGGCGAGGCAGCG
>JAYVCG010000406.1:0-7220 GCA_043750075.1 Acetobacteraceae bacterium
GGCGGATCGTTGGGTTTCGACGCCGGCGGCGGGTTCGGCAACGCCTCATGCGTCAACATGTTGCCGCCATAAATCGGCCGCTGCACATGCGAGCCAGCCCAGACCTCGCAGGTCCAGTCGATGGGTTTGCCCGATGCGTCGAGCACGGCCTTGATGCGGGTCATGTGCGCGGTGCCCGCGGGCTCGAACGCGAATTCCTCCTCACGCCGCCACTGGACACGAATGCACCGATCCGGAATGTGCATCGCGATCACCGCGGCATCGACGGCGGCATCGTCGGCGCCGTTATGCCCGTAACACCCGGCGCCATGCGCGTGACGAACCGTGACCTGCTCGCGTTTCAGATCCAGGATGTCGGCGAGGCTGTTGCGTAACGGATACACGCCCTGGGTGTGCGACCAGACCTCCAGGTGGCCGTTCCGGTATTCCGCCAGACCGCACGAGGGCGCCATCGCGGCATGTGCGACGAAGGGACGGGAATAGGTCGCCGTCACCACCTCGCCCGCGATCGAAGCGGGTTCCGGATCGCCCACGAAACGATCATCGCAAGGCTGTGTTTTGTACCACGCCGCTTCCTGATGCGCCGGGGTCAGTTGTCTGACATTGTTCCATGCCGCGTGCGCGGGCGCGGCGACGGCGGCGCGCTGCACGACGGTCTCGTCATCGCCCACGAAGGCGACGAAGTTGCCTGTCCGCACCACGCGGAAATCACCGCGCGCGGCACGGCGCACCGCCGCCTCGTCGAACGACACCAGCACCGCCTCGCGCGAGGGTTGCCGCAGGATGCGCGCGTGTAACATGCCAGGCCGCGTGATGTCGTGAATGAAACCGGCGCCGCTGATCTTGGCCGCCAGATCGCGGCGCGGCACCGGCTGGCCGACGACCTTGTACAAGGACGGATCTTTCGGCTTCGCGATCCCGGTGATGTCAGCGGCGAAATCCTCATCGCCCGCGAAATTCCAGTAATCATGGCCGGTGGGTTCGTCGTCCAGCAGAAACGCCCCATCCTCGACCGAGAGATCGGACGGCGAACAATTCAACCGCCGCGCCAGCCGGTCGATGACGCGCCCGCGCAACTCAGCGGTGATCAGGCGCACCGAACGGCCGGACATTTCGATCGACTGGCTGGAACTGGTGGAACCCTCATCCGGCGCGTCCGCCGTGTCGCCTGAGATGACAGTGAAACGATCTATCGCGATGTCGAGTTCCTCAGCCGCGATCTGCGTCAGCGCGATCAGCACCGCCTGACCGATTTCCACCTTGCCCACCGCGAGCGTCACGGCGCGGCCGGTGTGAAACCGCACCCATTTCTCCATGCGGCGGTTGTTGGCGATGCTGAGTGGCAGTGTCTCACTCATGAAAATGCTCCCTCGCGCAGTGTGGCGGCGGCTTTCTCGATCGCGCGCACGATGCGGGGATGCGCGCCGCAGCGGCACAAATGCCGGTCGAGCGCGGTGACGATCTCCGCCCGCGACGGATTCTTGTTCGTGTCCAACAGGCCCTTCGCGGTCATCAGGATGCCCGACAGGCAATAGCCGCACTGGCCCGCCTGCTCATCCAAAAAAGCCTGATGCAACGGATGCGCGGCCAGCGATTCCACCGTCTCCACCCGCGCGCCCGCCACCGAGCCCACCGGACGGGTGCAGGAATACGCCGCCTGACCGTCGATCAACACCATGCAGGAGCCGCATTGCTCCAGACCGCAGCCATACCGCGATCCTTTCAGATCGAGATGGTTGCGCAACACGTCCAGCAACGGCGTGTCGTCCGCGGCGGCGACGCTGACCGCGCGCCCGTTGACCGTCAGTGCGATGCTCATGGTTCCTCCGACTCCCAGGGCAGATCCCACAGGGCATTGTCACATAATTTATCGGCGATGGCGGTGGAGATGGCATCGAACAACCGCTCGCCCTTCTCGGCGCTCGCTGCTTCCGGATGACCCATCGCCCCGCTCGCCGTGCGGCTGGCGATGGAGCGCCAGCGGTAGACGCCCGCCGCCAGATCGCCCTCCGTGTTCGATGTCTCCCGCGGGATGCGGTCATGCGCCACCAGTTCCGGCCGCGCCGCCATCATCATCGAGGTTTCCGCCTCGCACGCATGGGTCAGTCCGCCCTGTTTTTCCAGGATTTTCGCGATGGGAACGGCGGCGGCGTACCAGTACGTGAACTGCACGATGGGGATGCGTAATTTCGGTGTCAGGTCGTCGGTGATGGCGCGCAGGGCGTTTTCGTTGCCGCCATGGGCGTTGAGCAGGACGATCCTGGTGAAGCCGTGGCGTTGGAGGGAGCGCACCACGCCCTCGACCAGCGCCGCGAAGGCGGTGTTGTCCAGGGTGATCGTGCCGCCGAAGCTCATGTGGTGTTCTGACAGTCCGGTCCACAGGACGGGCAGTACCAGCACGGCCTGGCCGCGCGCGTCGATTTTCGCCGCCGCATGGGCCGCGATGGTTTCGCCCAACAGGGAATCGACCTCGACGGGGAGGTGCGGGCCGTGTTGTTCAAGGGAGGCGATGGGCACGATCACGATCGCGTCCTGTGTGGCGCGTTCGCGTAGCTGGTCGGCGCGGAGTTTGCGCCATTCGGTTTCCGCCATGGCGGCTTTCCCCCTGTTCTGGGGGGTATCGGGCCATGAAATGGGCGCGGGGGCAATTGGGTGGAAGAAAGTATAAGGCCGGGGCGCCGCCCCGCGCCCCGCCAGGGGAATGTCCCCTGGACCCACTCCAATGAAATGGTTCCAAGGGCGAGCCCTTGGCGGGTCCAGGGCAGCGCCCTGACGCCAATGGCCCCACCCCCCATCCCACGCTATCACTCCATGCCACAGCCAAGGAAACCGCCCGATGAACCTCCACGCCCTGCTCCAGAAACGCCTCGCCGCCGGACGCCCGGTGCGCGTCGGCCTGATCGGCGCTGGAAAATTCGGCTCCATGTTCCTCTCCCAAATCCCCACCACCCCAGGCCTGGAAGTCGCGGTGATCGCCGACCTCTCCCCGGACCGCGCCCGCGCCGCCTGCCGCGCGGTGGGCTGGGACGAAGCCCGCATCGCCGCCACCCGCTTCACCGACGACGCCCTGACCATGCTCGCCAGCCCGGACGTGGAGGTGGTGGTGGAAGCCACCGGCCACGCCCCCGCCGGCATCGCGCACGCCCGCCAGGCCATCCGCGAGGGCAAACACATCGTCATGGTCAACGTGGAAGCCGACGTTCTCGCCGGACCCTTGCTCGCGCGCGAGGCGGAGGCAGCCGGTGTCGTCTATTCACTCGCCTACGGCGACCAGCCCGCGCTGATCTGCGAGATGGTCGATTGGGCGCGCTCGTGCGGCTTCCCCGTCATCGCCGCTGGGAAGGGAACCAAATACCGGCCGGAATATCACGAATCCACGCCCGAAACGGTCTGGGGCCATTACGGCCTGACCCCGGAACAGGCGCGCACCGGCGGGATGAACCCGCAAATGTTCAACTCTTTCCTGGACGGAACGAAATCCGGCATCGAAATGGCCGCCGTCGCCAACGCCACCGGCCTGACGCCCGCGCCGGACGGGCTGGCGTTCCCGCCCTGCGGCACGCACGAACTCGCCGATGTGCTGCGGCCCGGCAACACCGGCGCGCTGCACCACACGGGTCAGGTCGAGGTGATCTCCAGCGTCCACCGCGACGGCGGCGCGGTAAAGAACGATCTCCGCTGGGGCGTGTTCGTGGCGTTCGAGGCGCCCAACGACTACGCTGCCCGGTGCTTCCAGGAATACGGCGTCGTCACCGATCCCTCGGGCCGGATTTCCGTGCTGTACCGCCCGTTCCATCTGATCGGACTGGAACTCAATGTCTCCGTCCTGTCCGCGGCCCTGCGCGGCGAGGCCACGGGTGCGGCCACCGGCTTCCGGGGCGATGTCGTCTCCACCGCGAAACGGGATCTGAAAGCCGGGGAAATGCTCGACGGGGAGGGCGGGGCGTGCGTCTGGGGCAAGCTGATGCCCGCCGCCGACAGTTTGCGGCTGGGGGGCGTGCCGATCGGACTCGCCAGCAAGGTGCCGCTGATCCGCGATGTGGCGTGCGGCCAGCCCGTCACATGGGGTGATATCCGGGTGGATGAAACGGATGCCGCGTATCGGTACCGGCGGGCAATGGAGGTTGCGTTCGCCTGAACACCATACCCCCTTGGGCGCGGCCCGTGCCCCCGTCACCGCCCGCTTTATCTCGGAGCAAGCCGAGTGAACGGAGGTCACGGAGGCCGCTCGTGCCTCGCGGCGATGCCGCATCTCCGTGTCCTTGGCGGTCTCCGCGTCCTCGGTGAAAAGGCAAGCCTGACAGCCGGGAAAGCAGCGCCCGCTTCCCCCGGCGTCCGGCCTTCAGGCGCGTTGCGTGGGGTTCACCCATTCCTTCAGATGCGGCCATAATTCATGATCTGGCACCTTCGTCAGATCCTTCGCGAGCGTGCCCAGAAGTTTCGCTTTGGTGGGCGGGTCGAGTTGCTCCATTATCTCATGCAACACGGGCGCCGGCGCCACCAGCACGAGTTCGTTGAACGCATCCGCCGTTGAATCCTGTTTCACGCGCTCTCCCACCATCTGGGCGAAACGGGTTTTTTCCATGTCGTGCGGGTCGTGCCGCGCGGTAATGCCGGGTCCGGAGCGGTCGGAGACGAGATCGTGCGTATGTTTATGGACATTGGTGGAATCGACCGCCTCGATCGTGTGCAGGGCATTGTCTCCGGCGGGATGCACGAAGCGGGCGTGACCGCCATCGGCGATGACAAAACAAAGCTTGTGATGTTGAGGCATGAAAAGCATTCTCCATGGTTTTACCACCCGTGCATCGCCTGGTCCGGCCGGGCGCTGGATCAATCCCGGTCAACCGGCGGCGCGTATGCGACATGGGGACGCGAGGCTCCATCCGCCATGGACTCTTTTCCCCGGACCGGCGATCAGTCCGCGTGACCCCACGATGGAGGACCGTATGACAAAGGATTGCCCATGACCCGCCAGACCCTGCGCCAGAGCGGCGAGGCAACACTGACCCGGTTGTTCGGCACGGCTGACCAGGCCCAGGGTTTCGCCAATCTGATGACGGAACCCGTGTTTGGCGGTGTGTGGAACCGGCCTGGCCTCGCCTTTGGCGACCGGCTGTTGTGTACCATCGCGGCACTGGCCACGGGGCCGCGGATGCGATCGTTGCGGCGCTATATCGGCGCGGGCCTCGACCATGGCCTGGACGCGGCGGCGGTGCGGGAAATCCTGGTGCAGGCATCGTTGTACGCGGGTTTTTCCGCCGCCGAGGAAACCCTTGCCGCGCTCGCGGAAATCCTGGGTGACCTGGGCATTGACTTCCCCGCCGATCCGCCGGAGGACGTTTCTTTGGAGGAACTGACTTCCCGCGGCGCCGATCTGATGCACACACTGCACGGCGCGCGAGCTGGGCAGGGCTATGCCGCGCCGGACAATCCCGTGACCGGGGCGTTGTATCCCACCGCCATTCAATACGGTTACGGCGAAATCTGGTTCCGCCCAGGGCTGGAGCGGCGGCAACGGGCGCTGGTGGCGGTGGCGGGGTTCACGGCGTTGCGCCTGCCGGAACAGGTCGGGAAATTCGGTCAGTCGGCGTTGAACGTCGGGCTGACGAAGACGGAGGTGATCGAGGCGATCATCCAGACCGCGCCTTACACCGGGTTCCCGCCCGCGTTGAACGCGCTCGGGGCGTTGAGCGCGGCGTTTGGGGGGTGATTGATGGGTCCAGGGCGTGGAGAGGCTGTTTTTTAACACAGAGTTCAAGGTGAGTCAGAAGAGCACACGGAGTTTCTTTCCGCGCGCGCGGCGCCCATGCCCGTGTCAGCGCCCGGAACGGGGCACGCATCGAGGCGCTGGACCATCTCACCCTGGGCCGGGGACAAGGCGGGGATCGTGGAACCGACGGCGCGGTTGATGGGCGGGCTTGGGACGTTGTTCGATGTCAAAGCTCAATACGCACGCTCCGAACCGCTGAAGCGCCGCACGCTCGCTATTGGCGAGACGAGCCTGGGGTCAAATCACCCAGGGATGGCAATCCGTCTCAACGATCTCGCCGCATTACTCCTGGCCACCAGCCGTCTGGCGGAGGCGGAACCGCTGATGCGCCGAGGGGTGATAATTCTCCTGATCTTCCAGCGCGACACCGGCCACGCGCACCCGCATCGCGACACGGCGATCAACAACCACGTCGGTCTGCTATCAAAAATGGACCACGACGAAGCCGCGATCCGCACGGCGCTCGCCGACGCCCAACGCGAAGCCGGGCTGGGCTGAAAAGCACGCTGCCTGCCTCACGAAGAACCCTCCGAGTCTCTGAGTCTCTGAGAACTCCCAGGATTGAATCCTTGGCTTATGCCGATCACCCCCATAACCCAACCGTTGCACCGCCCGTCTCACACCTGTGCGGCGAGGCCCGCCGCGACGGAGGTGAGGCCGCGGTGTGGGGCGGCATCAAGACTAAGGATTCAATTCTGGGAGTTCTCAGAGACTCAGAGCCTCAGAGGAAGCTGTTGCCCCGACCGTGCCTCCGTCCTGGCGGCGAAGGGGTTCGCGGGGTTTGGGGCGGCGCACGCCGCTTGTCTCATGCCAACATCCCCCGGTCCAACCGTTGCCCCGCGTGCCGTTTACCTTTGGTTAACCCTCCTCTCGTATCCTCTCCTCCACGAAGCACCTTCCCGACAATGCCCTGACCCATCGCGTGATTGGTTGCGCGATCGAAGTGCATCGCCAGCTCGGCCCAGGGTTGTTGGAGAGTGTGTATGAAACCTGCCTGTGCGAGGAACTGGCCCTGGCGGGCATCCCTTTCCTCCGGCAGTGGCGCATACCGGTGGTCTACAGGGGCCGCGCGCTCGATGCGCATTACCAGTTGGACATCGTTGTCCAGGACGTGCTGGTGCTGGAGATCAAGGCGGTGCAGCACCTCCATCCGCTGCATGAGGCGCAATTGCGGACGTATCTCCATCTCAGCGGCCATCCGCTTGGGTTGCTGTTGAATTTCAACGCGATCCAAATGAAGGACGGCATCAGCCGCATGATCGGCTCCGCCGCGACGGTGCCCAGGAACCCGCTCCGCGCCCTCCCACCCCCGATTGCCCCCGCCAGGCCGGAGCGGTAGCCTGTCCCAGCGGGAAAAAAGCCCAGGGACAGGAGAGACGCGGATGTTGAAGCTCGGGTATAAGGCGTCGGCGGAGCAGTTCGCGCCGAAGCCGCTGCTGGATTTCTC